>JAGLKL010000240.1 GCA_023141075.1 Alphaproteobacteria bacterium | reverse complement strand
AGCATGGCGAAAAGCATAATAATGATCTGTGCATTCCCGCTGTGTTTCATCTAGGAATTTTCTAGCTTCTTTAGAAAGCTCTCTTTCCCTGTAAATATAATCTCCTGGTCGAGCAACTCTCTTCAACTCTAATTGCCGCCCCAATATCTCCGCCGTATGCCCAATCATGGAGTTTGCATATTGTTCCGGTACGGCAAATAATATACGCGGAGCTCTGCCTTGTACTGTCCAAATAAAACGGGAAACCATAGCTAGCGCTGCTTTTGTAACAGGCGTGTCGTTTTCTTCATAATATTGCGCTACTCTTTGCGCGATAATACGACCTATATCCGCCGAATTTGACCCGCCGCGACCCGTAGCCATACCACCACCGTTATACAAGATTCTTATAAGGTTTCCTGCTCTGGTTAAGACAGAATCAACAACGTCGAGAACCGTTTTTCTTTGAACCAAAGCAATCCCAGATCCATAGTTTCTCTGAGTATCACTGCGTGCTATCATGACAGGCATAGCAACAAGATCTGGCGTTTTTCTAGAAGCAGTCCTAACTTTCATAGCTTCTTTTTGTTTTTTGCCGGCAGAAGTTTCTGAAAAATCTTCGGAAATAAGATGAATAGTTTCAAGAGTCTTATCATCCTCAGCTAAAGGAGTATGTTGCGCAATTTCGTTGAGCTTGAAAGGTAGCCCGACCAAGTTTTGATAATGCATGGACGTTTTGTCCGCTTCGGCAATAATAGCTCGGTTAACCATCTCCGGATGATCCTGAATGATCTGGAAACGTTTGAGCATTTCATGTTCTTGTGATCCGTCGTCCGTGGCTTCCCATAGTAATTTTTCGAAAAGCTCCATTTTTTGCGGCTCTTTAGCCAAAAGAGTCTCAAGTTGCTCCATAAGGTTCTTTTGTTTATTGAATGAATGCTGCGAGAAAAGAAGGTCTGATTTATATTTCAATCCGAATTGAGCCAGATTTTCAGTCGTCATAACCCGATTAACAATGTTTACGAATATTTCGTTGTTATGCCGCGCATCAAGACGCGGGCCGCGTAAGCCGTATTGAAGAAAAGCAAAGTGAGTGTCTTTAACTTTCTCCAGACTTTCACCTGTCAGCTTATTTTCAAGTTCCTTAAATTCGTCTCCAACAAAAGAAGCTGCAGCTCCCTGGAACAACTTAGAAGATTCTTCCGATAGTTCTTTAATTTTTTCGGATGTCTTTGCCTTTAGTTGTTTTTTATCAATACGTTCAAGCTTCTCCTTTAGAGGAGAAAGAGCAGAAGAACACTTATCCAGTAAGAACCGTTCTTCCTCTTTTAATTCTTTCCGTATTTCTTCAAGATCCCCCAAAATAAGGTTAACAACTTTTAAGCGACTTAAGCCAAGTCCTTCCGTCAGAACATGGGCTGTAGAACTTGCTTTTCCATCCGCATCGGCTCCGTCCCGCCATGTTCCTGTTGCTATATCAGGAACGTAAGCACTGTCGTTCAAGTTAAAGCCCGGGTAATGTTCATCAAGAGCACCTTGCAGGGTTCTCCTGAATCTTTTTGCACCGTCCCAAGATACTTCAAACTGGGTCAGACCGGTCTGAGTCTCTTCACGGGTTGTTGCTGGACCATCGGAAGTAATGGATTTTACTTCTATCATTTTTTTAATAACATTTTCAGCTTTTTCCAGGCGCTTCAAATCATTTTCTTCATAGGCCAGAGAAACAAGCTCACGGTGAAGAGCAATCCCATATTTGCTAAGACATTCTGTCGGATGCGCTGTATCAACCGGATTGATCCGGATCAGGGAAAGCATCTCTTTAAGCTCTTCATCCTTAATACCACCGTCACGTGCTGTTGAAATAACGTGATTTATTTGTTCTTGTGCGCGGTCTCCTTCTTTGTTTAGATGAGCGATTGTTTCTGCTGCCATATACAGATTCCACAAGATTGACCGCCAACGAGCACAAAGTTTTAATTGGTCAGGAGATTTTGTTTCAAAATATTCTTGGAAATATTGATATTTATCTTCTGCGATTTTTTGTCGGTCTTCAGGCCTGTGATCAAT
>JAGLKL010000024.1 GCA_023141075.1 Alphaproteobacteria bacterium | reverse complement strand
TTTTTAAAACGGGGTCTATATTAAAAAACAACGAATGCTTCATGGATCCAGTGGTGCTTGGACAAGGCCTTCAAAAGGAAAGACTATTTTCTCACGACCCTTCAGTTCATAAAGCTCAAGCACACAAGCACCTAGCACAATCTTGCCGCTAAGTTTCTCAACCAGATCAGCGCTTGCTTTCATCGTTCCACCGGTGGCCATCAAATCATCAAGAAGGGCAACCTTCATTCCCTGCCTTATAAGGTCTTTTTGAAGCTCGATTTTATCTGTGCCATATTCCAGAGCATATTCCTGATTTACGACCTCTCCGGGTAATTTCCCGGGTTTCCGTACCATTCCAAAGGGAAGACCGAGATTTAAAGCAACCGGCATACCGGTAATAAAACCCCGGGATTCAGTGCCAATCACAATTTCCGCACCGCTTTCGTGAACAAGCTCACAGAGCTTGTCATTTATCTTGGCCCAGACATCAGGCTTGGCCAGAGCCGATTGAATATCGTAGAAATTAATCCCCGGTTTTGGAAAGTTTGGATATACTTTGAAATGGTCAAGCAAATCGTCCATGGAAATACGTCCTTCAAATATGGCACAAAAATAGTAGATTTTTCTTTCAAGAATTCTTCATACTGTATAGTCTATACACCCGAAAAGGTGGTATCGGAAAATAAGTGTATAGACAATGTTCAAAAGGCGCAAATCTTTAACAATCATCGAATTAATAACAGAAGTTTTTTGGCCGTCAATGGGATGGAGCCGCGCGTTCATCTACGCCAAACACCGATTGCTGCGCATAGCCGATACGACCCACAGCCTTGCATTGGGGTTGGCTATTGGTTTGGGAGTGTCCTTTTCACCGCTTTTAGGAACCCATTTCATTCAGGCCGGGATTTTGGCCTTCATTTTGCGCGGTAATGCATTTACAGCAATGATGGGCACATTTTTTGGCAATCCATGGACGTTTCCGTTTATTTGGTGGGCGGCCTTTTCACTTGGCCGGTTCTTATTCTGTTTTTTCGGTTTAGGAGGCGCTGAAGGTCTTCCGGACGAACTCAGCATTTCCATTATGTGGGACATAGCCAAGACCCAGCCGATGGAGCTGTTTATGCCATGGATGTTGGGCGGATATATCCTCGTGTTTGTGGCCATCACGCCGGCATATTTTGTCTATTTTCCTCTTGTGCATGTTGCCAAGAAAGCCAAAGCAGGAGCCAAAGACCTTCGACAGAAAAAGCGCAAAGAAGAAAAATTGCGAGCCTCCGGGCAAGAGGTTCGGTAATGATAATTGGTATAGGCAATGATCTAACCGACATAAAACGCATCGAAAAACTTCTAGAGCGTTTCGGCGAGCGCTTTATTGTCCGGTGCTTTAGCAAAAAAGAGAGAGCTAAAGCAAAGCAAAGCAGTACCCAAAAAGGACAAAGCGCCACGTTTGCAAAACGTTTCGCTGCCAAGGAGGCTTGTGCAAAAGCTCTGGGGATGGGTTTTGCTGACGGCGTGCGCATGAACGATATCAGTATAATCACCGACGAAAACGGTCGCCCTTTTTTAAAACTTGAGAATGGCGCATTAAAGCGGCTTAAGGCCATAACCCCGCAAGGAAAAACCGCGCATCTGCATTTATCATTAAGCGATGAACACCCGTACGCTCAGGCTTTTGTGGTAATAGAAGCGGTATAATAATCTTGAGCTTTTATTTTGTTTGTAAAACACATTCTTTACTGGAATTGTCCGGTTTTTTCCTGTAAACCCGTTGACATGTCTGAAAAATCGGAAAATATGGTTCAAAACAACAATCAAGACAATAGTCAAGACAACAGCGCAGAAGATAAACCGGTTTTACTTGAAAAAGGAGAGATGGGAGAATTCTTCAAAACCGCTGCGATTGCTATATTGATCGCCTTGGTTATTCGCTCAATTCTTTTTGAGCCTTTTAACATCCCATCAGGATCCATGAAGCCGACCCTTTTGGTCGGTGATTACCTGTTTGTCAATAAACCGGCATACGGCTATAGCCGCTATTCTTTTCCTTTTGCGCTTGCTCCCATAGAAAACCGGATTTTTGCCAAGAAACCAAAGCGCGGAGATGTTGTCGTATTTGCCTTGCCAAGCAATGACGGGATTGATTATATCAAGCGCATTGTCGGCTTGCCGGGAGATGATATTCAGGTTATGCGCGGACGCCTATTTATTAATGACCGGATTATTCCAAGGGAATTGGTTGAGACAAAAGAAATCACCAAAGACAATGGCGAAAAGCAAGACGTCAATGAGTATATCGAAACTCTTCCCGGAGATGTTAAGCACCGCATATATGAAGTATCTGATGATGGGCGGCTGGACAATACACTTTTATACACAGTGCCTAAAGGGCATTACTTCATGATGGGAGATAACCGCGATAACTCTACGGATAGCAGGGTTATAGATCAGGTCGGCCCCATTCCTTTTGAGAATATTATTGGACGTGCGGACTTTTTATTTTTCTCGACAAACAGCTATGCGCACTTATTCGAAGTATGGAAATGGCCATGGAGCATTCGCTATGATCGCTTATTTTTGGATATAGATCCAAAACGCCCTAAAGAAGAGGGAGGCGTTAGCAAAGATAATGAGCTTTGAACCCGGATCCATAGGGGAACTGCAGGAAAAAATAGGTTACGTTTTTAAAGACCCTGAACTGTTGCATAGGGCACTGACTCATTCAAGCCTCTCCGGACAGGAAAATTATGAGCGCCTTGAATTTCTGGGTGACCGTGTGCTTGGTCTGGTTATCGCGACCCTGCTATTTAAAAACTTTCCCGAAGAAAAAGAAGGAGATATGGCCAAACGCCTAGCCTTACTTGTTCAGGGAAAGACGCTGGCGCAGCTTTCCGGTAATTTGTCTTTGGGAGATTACATCCTTTTATCCAGCGCTGAGGCTGCTTCAGGAGGCGCGAAGAACGATCATATACTGGCCGACGTTTTCGAAGCTCTGATTGGCGCATTATACATTGATGGTGGTTATGAACCATGCTCACGCCTGATCGAGACCCACTGGCAGGACGTGATCTATACAATGCATCGTCCGCCTCAGCACCCAAAAACTGCTGTGCAGGAATGGGCGCAGGGTCAAGGATTGCCGCTTCCAGATTATGAAATTATTTCGCAAAGTGGGCCCGCTCATGCACCGGTTTTTGAAGTGCGCCTGAGCATAAAAGGGCATCCGCCGATTACAGCCAAAGGTCTCTCTCTCGCAGATGCGGAGAAAAAAACGGCTGCTGAGTTTATGACCGGCATCCCGGAAGAAGAGCAATAAAACTATGCCTGAGAGTAAAGAGACATCAAAGAATACACAACGTTGTGGCTATGTCAGTGTCATTGGCATTCCAAATGCAGGAAAATCAACGCTGGTTAATACACTGGTCGGAAGCAAAGTTTCCATTGTTTCACGCAAAGTACAAACGACCCGCAGCCGCATTCTTGGCATAGCGCTTCATGCAAATGCGCAGATAATCCTGATCGATACGCCGGGAATTTTTAAGGCCAAAAAGACACTCGAAAAAGCCATGGTAAATGCGGCTCTTTCCAGTTTCGAAGAGGCCGATTTTATTATACATATCATTGATTCAAAGGCAAAAAATCCTGTCGAAAACAATAGGGCGCTCCAAAAAACATTAAAAGACAGGAACGCGCAAAATGTAATCTTGGTACTCAACAAAATTGATAAGATGGAAAAAACTAAACTGCTTGCGCTGACGCAAGAGCTAAATGACGCTTTCTCCTATAAAGCAACTTTTATGATCAGTGCGTTGAATGGAAAAGGTGTAGAGGATCTGGCGGCATATCTGTCCGGCAATTTGCCTGAAGGTGTTTGGATGTATGATCAAGATCAGATTACTGATATGCCCATGCGTTTAATGGCTGCGGAAATTACGCGCGAAAAAATATACGATCTGATTCATCAGGAAATCCCTTATTCCGTCTTTGTAAAGACCGAAAGCTGGGAGAATTTTGACAATGGCAGTGTTAAAATTTCTCAGGTCATATATGTGCAAAAAGAAAGCCAGAAAGGAATATTGCTGGGAAAGGGCGGTGCAAAAATCAAAGCTATTGGCCGAGCAGCGCGAGAGGAACTGGAAGGAATTTTAGGGACACGAACGCACTTGAAAACATATGTGCGTGTACAGGAAAACTGGACAGAATGCGCAGAAAATTATGAGATGTTTGGTCTACATCTTCCTGTATAATGATTTTTGGTTAAGAGCTAATAAAGCATTGTAACTCAATGATTTGGAAGGACATACCCGTTTTTTTAGTCAAAGTCAAATGCAAACAAACACATATTGGCACGATGTGGATAAAGAATTTTTTTTATTTTTATCACTTGGCCTCCCCCCCCACTTCCTGATACATTAGGTTCATACTTAAAAAAGACAAAAAATGCATTGTAAATCAACGGTTTGAGTTGGTTTTGGCTTATGTGCTTATAAGGCTGGAGGAATTGGATGAGTTGGACTGAAGATCGTGTGTCGTTACTGAAAAGACTTTGGGGGGAAGGACACACGGCTGCTGAGATTGCCAAGCAGTTAGGTGGTGTGACTCGTAACGCTGTAATTGGTAAAGCTCACCGTTTAAAATTGTCTAACCGGGTTTCCCCGATCCAGCAGAACAAAAAACCTGCCAATAAAAATGTTGAGCGCAAAACTGCCAAAAAAACGTCTTCTGTTGCTCCGGCATCAGGTCATAACATAAGCACCATATCTTCATTAAAAGGCATGCAAGCCACTTACAGTAACAAAAGCGGTGAATTATATAGCCTTATGGATCTTAAACCACGTATGTGCCGCTGGCCATGTGGTGATCCGAAGCACGAAGATTTTGGCTTTTGTGGGGATGCGGCGATGCCCGGCCTTCCTTATTGTGAAAAGCATGCTAAGCTTGCTTATCAGGCCTCCACACGCAATCGTATCTTTAATGCTGAAAAAGAGGTTAAAGAGATAAAAGCACAACTAGCCAAAACCGTGGAACGCAAAAAAGTGGCATCATAAATAGACTTTTCGTAGGGTCGTACTCGTTGAGGTGAATTTTTCTGTAAATTCACCTTTTCCGTGATCCACACGCTTGTGTCCGTATCCCATATCTATCTCAGATAATCACGACCATTTTCGAATTTTCCAAGCAAAAAAACTGCCTTTATATAAGACAGCTTTTTGGTGCAATTCTGTACTATTCTTAAGCGAAACTACTATAAATAATTCTTATACTTACGGAACCATCACACATTCACAGTTTGTAGCAGTGCATGAGCACTTAATCTGATTTGCGCAGGGGTCTGTATCACATTGCTTCTTACAAACGTTGATCTCGGGTATGCAGCAATGTAAATTCCCTTTATTAGAAAAACCTTGAATGAACGCGGCTTTCGAAATACCATCGTCCGGATCTATAATATTCTGACATGTTTTGTTGGGAATGGTCCACGTTATGTCTTTACAAACAATTTCATTTTCTCCAATCGCATAAGCAATTTGATTATGCGGACAACGAGCATCTGCCCCAATATCAGATGCCAGAAAGTTGGGATCAAGGCATTCCCCTCCGCAAGTAGGGTCTATGTCCATATCACAACCAGGATTTTTCCCCGGCTCACAATATTTAGGCGAAATAAGATGGTTTTCTGCCCTAATGTCACCTTTGACATGTAGTTTGCTATCAGGCTGGGATGTTCCAATACCGATATTACCCAAATTGGTATTATAAATATAAGATTCTCCGAGCGGACTTACAAGCGAGCGTTTCCAAAGCGACTCTACTCCTCTGCCTTTGTAATATAGGAAGTCGTCAAAATAGTTGTTATTATTGCTGTGAGAGAGAATACCCTTAACAAAGATGGCGTCATTATTATCACAGTTTTCCGTTTCAATTTTACCATTTCCGCTATAAAGACCGGGGATAGGAGCCTGAACAGCGGGAGGAGGAAGGGTTGTGGAAGGAACAACGCAATTTTCCATCAATTTTCCATGAGGTGTATATCCGCCAACATTATCCATACCATGTGAGAAAAGAACAAATTGTGCTTCTCCTGCAGGAGACATATGGCTGTTTAGGTTCTCATCTAGCACAGCAATAGAACCATGTAATGGATCATAGGGGGTTGACAGGTTATTACTCGGATACGTATCAGTCAAAGTCTCTGTAACAGCATAGCTAAATAAAGCACCATACCCATCGCTTTTTTGATATTCTCTGACATGCAAACTTTCAATGCCTTCAAGAATAGTTCTAAAGGGGATTACTCCTATTAGCACAACATCATTATGACCGTTACTGTCACCATCGCGACTGCCGACAGTCGTGCAGGAAATACCGCCTGGGACAACCGTACAATTATTTTCATCAAATGCTGCATCCAAAATATCGCGGCATTTTGAAACGCCGTAATCAGGATCACCCGGGCTAGCCGTCGGATTAGCCGGGCAAGGATATGAACCGTTCATGGCGACGTATTCCTTAATAGCACCATACATCAACTCAAGATTATCAACGGTCTTCGTGTATCTGATATTCACAGTATACATATACGTAAACTGTGCAGCTGCCAAAAACGAAACACCGGTTATGAGCAAAACAAGGCCAAGCTCGGGAAGGCTAAAACCCCTTTGCTCTATACATTTTTCTCTTAACACAAGCCAATCCTCTATCAGTTTTATTTCCATTATTATAATCTTGCCACGACCACTGATTTAAAAAATCAATCAATTTGTTCAACACAAGGACAGGATGTCCAAATTTTGTATTTTCCTCCATCAGGAAGATTACAGAACGTAGTTGTTGTATCATCGTTACATGAACAAGGAGCACCGACTTCATGCGCTGAACCGCCATAGCGATAATCTTCAAGAGAGGGGCTTCCATCTGGTGACTGCCATGCGCAACTGTCACAATCATCCACATCCAGTTCCCACAAATCTTCAAGTTCCCAAGCTTCGGTATTGCAATCCCATTTCCGTGTATAGGTCATACCTCCGCCCCTTTTATTAAACAACGAACAAGATAATGTCGCTTCACTCGTATAGGTACCGTCACATTCACATGTTTCCGGGCCATAAATTATTTCATCGCCATAATAAGCAGGATTGGGCACCGGGTTGCCGAATGTATCCGAAACATATGTTCCAGGGCAGAGCCAGTCTTTTACAGAAACCGATACCACGGCTGTTTCTGCATGGGGCACACCATCAGTATCAGTCCAGACCCACTCATTGATATCTCCCTCGGGGCAATATGACCGGTTTATGATATCAGCGCGCGTTTCACAGACACATCCAGATGTATCAGAATCGACAGGATTCTCTGACAACACGGAATTGCCGTCAACATCACACGTGAGAGCATAAATTAATTTAACGTTCCCAGTCAAACCGGTTGTCCCGGAGCCGCCGGTGATCTGATCATAATAACTGTCACAGGTCACAGGTTGTTCACTAGTACCCTCTACACATTCACAAAAAAAGTCGGTAGCATAAATTTCCTCCCAGTTGTGATAGGTTTGCGGACAGTTGTGTTTTTCAATAACCAGTCTCCTGCCTTCAAAACCATTATCACAATCTTCTTCTCGAACCTTGTAGTCCTCCCGACACCAGCAATCATGATTGATAACATCATTAATCGGATCATCGCCTATATATCCGAAATCTGCGATGTTGCTGGGGAAACCATCCCAAGGAGACCCCCTCTCATACGTTTTGTCGTACCCCCATGTTCCATTACTGCAAAGATAAAAATCCCTGACTTGAGTATCGGAATCAGTATAATCTGTTCCGCAATCCCCAACAGTTCGCACCTCGGCATTAAGTGTATCAATCAATGGCTGAGCTTCTGCAACAGTGCTCATACCGGAGATATTGGCCTCGAAATATGCTGCATTGTAATCAGTAATCATCCGGCATTCGCCTGAATAGACCGATCTATAGCCCCCGCTATATGTACCTTGTATTCCGCGCGGGACATCATCACACGAAAGATTAACATCTTCGTCCTCACACCAATATCCTTCCCAGTTACGACATTTTACTTCCCCGTTGCTATAAACACCGGATACAAGCATTCCTTCCGGACAAAGCACAAATACCTCATCTGTACATAAAAGGGTATTGTTCGAAACACCGACCATATAATAATCTTCACTTCCAGGGATTGAAGGCCTATAACAACTCATTCCTTCGCCAGTTGTTTCTGCTTCCATTGCGGTACCATTGTCATGAAGTGTTCCTGCAATTTGTTCCGGGCCGAAACAATTACTCGAAGTCGTCCCATCAAACGTACATATTTGTTCAGACACAAAGTTCATTGTAGCATAGATTGAGCCTGTATCCGGTTTGACTGTTTTTACAGTTGTCTGCTTTGACGCGCTTAAATTATCGCTCATAGAAGCGCCGATCGCAACACTATCTGTATTCTTCAAATGAATGGCATCCTCATAGCCGAGATCCGCGGACATCTGCCATTCTGAAGGAAAAACTGAAGTAAAATAGACAACGCGGTCATCAAAAACATTTCTGTCATAACTGCCAGCCATATAATCCGAGTCCGCATCGCAGTTTTCCTGTTCTTGAGAAGCTCCGCTCGCGCAAGGACTCACAGTTGCACCAGTTCGGCTAATTGCACCGAACCCGTTCTTTCCATGAGAAGCAACAACAAAATGGGCGGTTCCGGGCGGACTAATAAGTGAGACTGCTGGGTTCTTTACATCAAAAATGCTGATTCCGCCACCGGAGAGATCAAAACTGACGTTATTTGTTAAATCCAGCGTAACAACGTAGGTATAGCGGTTTTTAAAGGAATCAAAACTTTCTTTTTCCTGAAGGTTAAGTGTTTTAAAAGGCAGTGACCCGACCAATACGTCTTCGCCTGATACAGCATTATGATAAGCACAAACACCGTTAACACATGAACCTGGAGCGGGGGCAGAGGCTACACAATCACCGGCATACTCAAATCCGTAACCGACATCACCGGGAGTTTCATTCGTTGCTGCAGGGCAAGGATAGCGCCCATAAACCGCACGGTATCCTCCAATAGCGTTTGAAATTTCATCAATATCGTCGCTAACTTCTTCCCAGTCTTTTTCTATACGGTATTGGTGATACATACTTGCGGCCGGAGCGATAACAAGCCCCAAAATAACCATAACAACAGCAATCTCCATGAGGGAAAACCCTCTTTGAACAAGGCTATTTGCACGCATTTTCAGTAAGTTGAAACACATTCCAAATCTCCACTTGCATTGATACCTTTTACAACTTCTCCGGTAAGACATTCTGAGGAGTTAAATACTGACGTGTCAATACGCAATCTTTCTCCACCATCAACAGTATCTACAGTACTTGTGCCTTCGTTATAATAGACCGCACTGCTGCAACCGACAGAGCTGTTGGAAATACGCTTCACACCACGCACAACGGTTCCACCCCCCGAATATGAAACATTTGAAAAACAGTTCATATTGACAACAGCGCCTGTAATAATTTTTGGATCGAAGCAATCATTATCATTTGAATTACATATAGAATCTGACTCAAGATGTCCTCCGTCTGGAGATGTCGTAACATCTGCCCTGGCATCACCAACGACCATTAATGTTACGCCACTATGAAGCTCGTCAGGTTTTGTCGTCCCTATACCGACCTTGGTTGCTTGTGTTAGAGCAAAATCAATATCCGCATACGAGGCATTATCTTCATGCTGATACCAAGTATTTGCCGGCATAGATTGTTGCATTCTTGTTATATCGTCAAAGAATGAGACAGTTCCGGTAACCTTTGAATATGCGGAGACTTTAGTTCCGTCTGCGGAAACGCCTCCCAGAGCAAAAAAGAGATCATCAAAATTACAGTTTTCATATTCGTATCTATCAGTACTAGGCCCACAGGACGTTAAAGCATCACCTCTTTTAGAAAAACCTCCCATTGCTGTTTCACCGGTCGAAAAGATAAACATATCATGATAGATAGGAACGCCTGCTATGGTTAGCAAACTAGGAGAGCCTGTCCGGACATCCATAATGCGTATTTTTCCACTGTTGGTGGTGTAAGTCGTGGGGTCTGTTTGGCTGTATGATACCGCATATATATATTTATTTTTCCAGGAATCCAAAGAGTCTCCCTCGGCCATTTTCAAACTGGCAAAGGGCAAACCACCGATAATTATAGCATCAACAGAATTTTCCGTTTTGCAAATCCCGCCATCGGCAAGCCATGCAACTGTGGGAAGAGCGCAAGGCAAAATGTTTACTAACGTACAGTCGCCGACCACGCCATAACCAGCATCGCCTTCCTTCAACGATAAATCTGCCGGGCAGGGATAAACACCATTACCACTCGCAAAATACTGGTTTATCCCTTCTATTCCCCTAGACAAACCGCCGACAGTCGTATCAAAGGCCTTTTTATTGATATCGTGCTGATACATGCGCATAAGCGGCACTACAATCATGCCGACAACAACCAAGCCAATAGCTGTTTCAAACAAAGACAAACCTGCACGCGCCAACAGAGGACGAAATGCACCATTTATTCTAGGAAAATAAAACATTTTTAGCATTCATAAACTCAAGATAATATTTTCAAACCAATTAAAGTAAATTTTAGCATAAATTTAGTTAAAATTTTATGAAAGTTATTTCTATTCCGTTGTATTAAAAAACTAGGGATTAAATGGCCTTTCGGGAATATGTTAAACTATTAGAGGTATCTAAATACCCTGAAAAACAAGAGCCTCTTGTCTTTGACTTAATATCACAAGATAACACTTTTTTTAGCGCAGAACCTCTATATCAACTGCTTCACGCCCCTTATCAACGATTTTCAGGGTTACGCGGACACGCTGACCTGCTTCTAATTCTTCCATTTCCAGCTTATCCAGCAAGGTTTTATGGACGAATATGTCTTTCATGCCATCATCAGGAATGATAAAGCCGAAGCCTTTTTCCGGTTTATACCACTTCACAAGACCGCCCATAGTGATGGTTCCGGTTTCTTCATCCATTTCAGGTATTGTGCTAAGCACGCCTTTATCAATGACTTCAATGACTTCTTTGACTTGGCGGCCTTTCTCCCCTTCAGCTATTTTGCACATTAAAATCGCGCCTTCACCGATAGAGTGAAGCCCGGCTTGCTGAAGCGTGGTGATATGCAGGAATGCGTCATAAGAGCCATCTTCAGGCACAAGGAAACCAAACCCCTTTGCGCCATTAAACCATTTCAGATGCAGCTTCGCGGCAGAAAGTTCCTCCTGTGGAGAAACAGACTGAGTGTCTTGAACATTATTTTGTAACATAGAACGCCTTTACTTCTTACTCGAACCAAGTGGTCTAAAGAACTGTTACGCAGGGAGATATTGATTTACACACAAGAAAGAACGGAGCATAGAAAGCTCCGTCTACAATAGTGCCTGATTTTGCAAAGAAAATCTATAGCGTTTGTGCGCGTCACATTAAGACCTTGTTTTAAAAGGGGAAAACTGTGTTATGCGCATTCATACATTATCATACGATTATAACCATGCATCCCCATAATATAGTAGTTTCACTTAAGA
>JAGLKL010000239.1 GCA_023141075.1 Alphaproteobacteria bacterium | reverse complement strand
GCGGCTGGCTGCACGGTAAAGCGTATCAATCACTAACGTAGATTTGCCCGAACCGGAAACTCCTGTCACACAGGTAAATGTTCCCAAAGGAAATTTGACTTTAACGTCCTTCAGATTATTTCCCCGCGCTCCGCAAATTTCCAAATATTGGCCTTTTTTACCTTTATGCCGTTTCGTGGGAACCGGAACGCTCTTTTCTCTGCGAATATATTGAGCCGTAATACTGCTCTTATGCTTAAAGACTTCTTCCGGCAGACCCGAGGCAACGATCTTGCCGCCATGTATCCCAGCTCCGGGGCCGATGTCAATCAGGAAATCTGCACTGCGTATCGCGTCTTCATCATGTTCAACCACCAAAACCGTATTTCCAAGATCACGTAATTTTTTAAGAGTGTCCAGTAACCTGTTGTTATCACGTTGATGAAGGCCAATAGAAGGCTCATCCAGAACATAGAGAACACCAGTTAAGCCCGAGCCGATCTGCGAAGCCAATCTGATACGTTGCGATTCACCGCCCGATAAAGTGCCCGACATACGCGATAACGTCAGATAATCCAGCCCGACATTCATAAGGAACATGAGACGCTCATTAATCTCTTTAAGAACCTTTTCCGCGATTATATTTTGCTGTTTAGTAAGCTTGCCGGGCAGAGCCATGAACCATTCATACGCCTGCTTGATGCCATATGTTCCAACTTGCCCGATATGTAGACCATAAATCTTAACTGCCAGCGCTTCTTCTTTAAGCCTAAAACCGCCACATTCCCTGCATGGGCGGCTAATCATAAAGGTGCTGAGATACTCGCGTCTGCTAGAGCTATCTGTCTCGATAAAGAGCCGTCTTTGGTTGTTAATGACCCCTTCAAAAGGCTTGTTACTCTTCCAGTTTCCTCCATCTTTGCGCTCATATGTGATCGGAATGATCGTGTCACCTGACCCATAGAGCAAAACATCACGATCGGCCTGTTTTAGAGTCTTCCACGGTTCATCAACACTAAAACCGTAATGATCCGCTACGCCTTGGAGCGCCTGCATATAAAAAGCGGCGAAGTTCTTTGACCACGGAACAAGAGCGCCCTGCGCGATGGATTTACTCTGATCGGGAACAACCAGATTTTCATCGAAATCGGTCTGCTCACCCAGCCCGTCACAATGTGGGCAAGCGCCGTGTGGCGAGTTAAAGGAAAACAGCCGTGGCTCTATTTCTGCGATGGTAAAGCCCGAAACAGGGCAGGCAAATTTCTCAGAGAAAAGCCGTTCCTCGCCTGAGCCGACATTCTCGGCGATAACCAGCCCGTCAGCCAGTTTAAGCGCAGTCTCAACAGAATCCGCTAAGCGCGTCTGAAGGCTGTCTTTTTGCTCGGCGCGAATAATTAATCGATCAACCACAACCGAGACATTATGCTTAATTTTCTTTTCAAGGGCAGGAACATCTTCAATCTCATATAAAGCGCCGTCAACTTTAACCCTGCTAAAACCTTTTGCCTGTAACTCCTTGAATTCTTTTCTGTATTCACCTTTGCGACCACGGATGATGGGGGCGATAATATAAAGCCGCGTGCCTTCTTCCATCTTCATGATCCGGTCAACAATCTCGGTAACACTTTGAGAGGTAATCGGCAGACCCGTAGCCGGAGAATAGGGCACGCCGATACGCGCCCATAAAAGCCGCATATAATCGTATATCTCTGTGACCGTACCAACAGTGGAGCGGGGGTTTTTGCTCGTCGTCTTCTGTTCGATGGAAATCGCCGGAGACAGTCCCTCAATGCTATCCACATCGGGCTTTTGCATCATTTCAAGAAACTGGCGTGCATAGGCAGACAGGCTCTCAACATAGCGCCGCTGTCCTTCCGCATAGATCGTATCAAAAGCCAGCGAAGATTTACCCGAGCCGGAAAGCCCGGTAATCACGGTGAGCTGATCCCGCGGGATATCAATATTAATACCTTTGAGGTTATGCTGACGCGCACCGCGCACTTTAATAGCTTTGGACATAGTTGGGACTATGTCTCAAAACGAAAGCTCGGGCAATAATAATCAGAG
>JAGLKL010000238.1 GCA_023141075.1 Alphaproteobacteria bacterium | reverse complement strand
GCATGCTCTTCCATTACAGTGAACCATTGTAAGGAAAAGCAAAAATACGCTATGATCTTACTTCAAGAAAATACATATACGATCATGGTTAAAGCAAAAGAAACAAGCGAAATTATTAAAATAAAAACCACCTCTACGCTCAAGGCGATGGCGCATCGGCGTGATCTGGAGGTGAACTACACTATGGTCGATGTCGCTCTTGAGGGAGCGCAAAACCTTAAAGCCCCGCGCCTACCCATGCCAACTGAAAACATGGACAAGGAAAAGCTAAACTTGATCCGAGGCTGCGCCGATACATACGCACTCAAACTTGCACACCATAACACAGCCATTCACGCCAGCAACGGCCAGAGCGATTTGCGTGCTCAAGCCGCGCTGGATGCATTAGAGCAAGCACGCTGCGATGCTTTAGGAATGCGCAAAATGGATGGTGTAGCTGATAATCTGGATTCCATTCTTCAGACCAAAGCCCTTAAACGTGGTTATGATCGTGTTAATCAACGTGAAGACGTGCCTCTCGCCGATGCCTTACATATTGTCACCCGTACCCTGTTGAGCGAACGTGAAGTGCCACCTGCCGCCCGCGATGTGTATGATAAATGGAAACCATGGATTATCAAACAGGTCGGGGAGAAAAGTTTTAACGCACTAAAAGAATCTTTGAAGAACCAGAAAGACTTCACAAAACTATCCTGTAACCTCTTACAAAAAATGGGCATCCCCGCTGTTTACCACGATGAGGACGAAGGAAAAGATCTCAACTACGACGAAAACGAACAGGAATCCGACCGGCCCGATCAAAGCGCCGATAGTGATGAATCACAAGATCAGGAAGAACAGGCTCAGGACAATGACACATCCGAAAATCTTGATGATGAAGAACAAACAGATGAATCCTTCGACACAGGCATAGACGAAATCCTTGAAGACCTCCAAAACGACGAAGATATACAAGACGCAGAGGAAATGTCTGCCAACCCGCCACCCGGTCGCCCGGACAGCTTTTTCGAATACACAACCGGCCTTTACACCGTCTATACCACGCGCTTTGACGAAGAAATAAACGCCGAGGAACTGGCCGATCCTACAGAAATAGAGCGACTGCGTACCCTGCTCGATCAACAACTTACCAGCTACCAGAATCTGATTACCAAACTAGCCAACCGCGTCCAGCGCAAACTTATGACCAAGAAACGCCGAAGTTGGGAGTTTGACCTGGAAGAAGGCACGCTTGATGCCTCACGTCTGGCACGCATCATTGCCAACCCGGATGTTCCCCTCACTTTCAAACAGGAAAAAGAAGCACCCTTCAAAGACACCGTCATCACCCTGCTGATTGATAATTCCGGCTCGATGCGTGGCCGTCCGATTGCCGTAGCCGCCGCCTGCGCCGATATAATCGCCCACACATTAGAGCGCTGCGGAGTAAAAACAGAAGTACTGGGATTCACCACCCGTGGATGGAAAGGCGGCAAGTCCCGCGAGCTATGGATGGAACATAACCGCCCGGAAAATCCCGGTCGTCTGAACGACATCCGCCATATCATCTATAAAAGTGCCAACACCCCGATCCGCCGCACACGGAAAAATCTGGGACTGATGCTTAAAGAAGGACTGCTCAAAGAAAACATTGATGGCGAAGCTTTAGTCTGGGCGCATAACCGCATATCCAGACGCCCAGAAGATCGTAAAATCCTGATGATGATCTCGGATGGCGCTCCGGTTGATGACTCCACCTTGTCCGTAAACCCGACCAACATCCTAGAGATGGATTTGCGTAATGTCATTAGCTGGATTGAAGAACGCTCTCCCGTAGAACTCATCGCTATTGGCATTGGACACGACGTAACGCGCTATTATAAACGTGCCATAACCATCGCCGATGCTGATGGTCTAGCCCAAGCTCTAACCGACCAACTAATCAATCTTTTTGATGAAAAATAGCCTAGGTAGTGTAGTCACGTGACTGCACTACCTAAAGCATTGATTTTATTATATTTTAGCTGTTTTTTCGTAAATCACCACTCCAACGCTGCAAAAATCTGTATAGTTTGTTTGTCGAGATACGGAGA
>JAGLKL010000237.1 GCA_023141075.1 Alphaproteobacteria bacterium | reverse complement strand
CTGATGAAATGATGGGTCGGGCTGTGAATGTCGGGTTTTCCGGCGGTGAGAAAAAGCGTAACGAGATTTTGCAAATGGCAATATTAGAGCCGAAATTCTGCATTCTTGATGAAACCGATAGCGGGCTGGATATTGATGCGATGAAGATTGTTGCCGATGGTTTGAACAAATTGCGTGCGGCGGATCGCTCTTTTCTTGTGATTACTCATTACCAGCGTTTGCTTGATTATATCAAGCCCGATGTCGTACATGTGATGGCAGATGGCAAGATTGTTAAAACCGGTGGAGCAGGGCTTGCTCTTGAGCTTGAGGAAAAGGGGTATAAGGATTTTTTAGGCAGTAAAGAGGAGGCAGCATAAGGATGTCTTTGCGTGTACTTGATGATTGTGTTACCCCGCCTTCTATCAGTGAAGAGCAGCGGAAATTTACCAATCTTGAGTTGGCCTCTGGCGAAGTGCCTCTTGGTGTTCGGCTTGAGGCTCCGCGCCAAATTCTTATTCATAAAGCCTGTGGACAGATTTGTGAGAAACCTGAGGAAGTTGTGTTGATTGGCAAGGATGGAATTCATCACCGGATTATGTTGAAGATTGTTCTGGAAGACGGGGCACAGGCCACAGTCATAGAAGATCACAAGGGCGAAGGGATATATTGGAAGAATATGAGTACGGAAATTGTGCTTGGGGCAAATGCACGGCTTAATCATATTCGTATTCAAAAAGATTCTGAAGAATCCGTTCAAACCAATATGGTGCATATTACGATGGATCGTGATGCGTATATTAATTGTTTTTCGATAAATCTTGGCGGCAAGCTGACGCGTTATAATGTTCATAGCATGCTGAACGGTTTGGGAGGAGAATGTCGGTTTAACGGTGTGAACCTGCTTAGAGGAAAGCAACGTGGTGATATGACGGTGTTGATGGAGCATGTCGCGCCGCATTGTGTGTCTAACCAGTTTTACCGTTCTATCATTGATGACAACGCTCGTGGTGTGTTTCAGGGCAAGATTCATGTTAACAGAGCGGCTCAGAAAACGGACGGGTATCAACTGGCCAATACGATTTTGCTCTCGCCGGGTGCAAGGATGATCACTAAGCCTGAGCTTGAAATTTATGCTGATGATGTTAAATGTTCACATGGTACGACCACAGGGGCGCTGGATGAAGAGCCTTTGTTTTATCTGCGTTCGCGTGGTATGAGTGAGGCTCAGGCGCGTATGTTGCTGGTGCAGGCCTTTGTTGATGAAGCAATAGACAAGATTAACGAAGAGACCACTCGCGCCCGGATAAAAGATATGGCAGAGCAATGGCTGAAAGAGCAGCTTAATCTATGACGAATGAATTCGGGAATTTAGAGTCTCAGTGGCGAAAGGACTTCCCTTCGCTTGACGTGCTGGTGCACGGAGATAAGCCATTGGTTTTCCTTGATAGTGCAGCGAGTGCTCAAAAACCTCTGGCAGTTATTGAGGCTATGGATGAGGTGCTGCGCGGCGGATATGCTAATATACATCGCGGAATATATGAAATATCGCAAAATCTTTCGCAGAGATATGAGGATGTGCGGAGCAAGGTTGCCGCTTTCATTAATGCGCCATCAGAAAAAAATATCGTTTTTACCGGTAATGCGACGGAAGGGATCAATATGGTCGCGCAAAGCTGGGGGCGTGTGCATCTGAAAGCAGGTGATGAAATCCTGATTACCGGGATGGAGCATCATGCCAATATTGTCCCGTGGTATTTGCTCGCAGATCAGATCGGTGTAAAAATCAAAGTCGCGCCTCTTCTGGAAGATGGTACGCTTGATTTGGCAGGTTTTGAGGCGATGGTGAATGAGCGGACGAAGCTTGTGGCTATTGTGCAGGTTTCGAATGTGCTGGGCGTTATTAATCCTGTCAAAGAAATAATAGCACGAGTGCGGAAGAGTAATCCCGAAACCAAAGTGTTGGTGGATGGTTCGCAAGGAATTGTCCATCAGAGCGTAGATGTTTCATCCATGGATGCTGACTTTTATGTCTTTACCGGGCATAAGTTGTATGGCCCGACTGGGATCGGTGTTCTCTATGGTAAGGCGGATTTGCTTGAGA
>JAGLKL010000236.1 GCA_023141075.1 Alphaproteobacteria bacterium | reverse complement strand
GCGGTTGAACCGCCGGATAAAGTCCAGGCCGCTTTGATGGGGCACAAATATATGCGCCCGCGTTACGGACACGGCCCAAGTCTTGCACAGAAACGCGACTGGCTAGAGAGAATCGCGCTGGAGGTCTAGGCTTTTTGAAGAGTAAAGTTTATATAAAGCGATCGCATTTATATACAAGCCTGAGTAGAGCATTCTATGTGAGAAAAAATATATTGTAAGGCATTGTGTTTCTTATGTTTTTGTTTTAGCTTAAAGCCTTGTCCAACTGATTAGAAGTAGTATGCATGAAAATACTTGTGGTTTCTGATATTCATGCTTGTGCAAGCGATCGACTTGATGCACCGCAGCGCTCATATGTGAATGCTGGACATGGTACCTCTTCTTCTCATACTCAACAATTTTATGATTTCATTTCTAAAAATGAGGATCTTCTTCCTGACATTGTTGTATGTCCTGGTGACATGGGAGACCAAGCTGACCCGACAGGAATAAGACATACATGGGAATTTCTGAATAAGTTAGCTAATTTATCTTCAAAACCGCTGTTGTTAGCAACAGCCGGTAATCATGATTTGGATTCCAGATATAAATATAATGACTATGATGCCAAGGGGATACTGCAAGACTTGAATCCTTCATTTCCCGTAGTTTCTGAAAATTATAAGTTATTGAGCGAAGAACAGGTCGTGCATAGCGCACTACATTTCTGGGCAGACAATTTTTACGTGATCATAATAGATTCAGTAAGATTTGTTGTGCTCAACAGTGCGGCATTTCATGGTTACAACAATAGTTCCAAAGAAGATAACAAAGCAGAACATGAACATGGGAGAATTAGTAACCTTACCATAAAAAGACTCAGAGAGTTTATACAAAAACAAGACGAAAAATTACTGAAAACCGAAGGGGACAAAAAAATAAAAATTAATATTAATATCCTTATTTGCCACCACCATCTGCAGAAAGACGGCAGCATAGATGACAAGGATTATAGCGCTATGCGGGGAGGACACGCGCTTCTTGATATGCTTTCTGATACTGATATTGGCAAATGGCTTGTTATACATGGTCATAGACATAGAGCCCGGTTATATCAAACAGGAGATGTAACAGGCCCCTTTGTGCTATCTTCTGCAAGTTTTGGTGCAACGAGGCAAGATGATCCTCAAAACCCTTCGCCAAATCAAGCTCATCTTATCATTATTGATGTTGAAAAAATGGAAAAAATAAAGTTTTTTCCTGCGGGCAAGATCAAGACCTTTTCTCACGTTCAAGGAATGGGTTGGTCACCGGAATATGCATCATCCGGCGGACTTCCTCCTGTCACCAGTTTTGGTTTTAGAGGTCCACTTGAGGAATTAGCTGAAGAAATTAATTCACAAATTACTGGCTCGACACCGATAGAATGGCCCGTTCTCATAAAACTATTACCAAAGCTTGCTTATTTACACTATCGACAGCTTGAAGAGTTAAGGAAATGTCTTTCGAAAGACTATTCAATAAAGATGGTGTTTGACGAGAACAAAACCCCTATTTCATGTGGGAGAGAGCCATGAGCATAGATTTTTATAACCCATCAATATTTGAAACGCTTAATGCGCGGCACAAAAGCCCGGAAGAAGTGGCTATATCATTTGTTCCTCCTACGGATATTTTTGAGGAACTGTCGACTAAGAACAACCATATTATTGTAGGCCCCAGAGGTAGCGGAAAAACAACTTTATTAAAGATGTTGACTTTAAGGGCGTTGTGTAATTGGCCGCAGCAGGGAACAAATTTGCTTCCAAAATCAAATTTTATAGGGATTTTTATTACTGCGGATAATGGATGGCATGCCCAAATTAACGACGAGCTTGGAGACAGTTTGAGTGTTGGTTATTCTGTTTTTACTACTCATGTTCTTATAGCTTTTGTACAGGCTTTAATTGATGTAAGAGACACCAGTTCAAGTAACAATAAAGTACTTTCTAATGCTCCAAACGCTCTTGATGCTGAGCATGAAGCACAATTAGTCACGCTTATTTCTGAGGCATGGGAATTGACGCCGGTTATCTTAAACTTTGATGGTCTCAGATTAGCACTAAGG
>JAGLKL010000235.1 GCA_023141075.1 Alphaproteobacteria bacterium | reverse complement strand
CAGCTTCGTAATAAATCGGATTGTGAGGCTGTTGTAGAGGATCAGGCGCGGCGTATTGTGGGTGTTTTAGCCGATGGTGATGTGACGTTCGTCATTGATGATTATGTAGAGCTTGCTGCTGTGCCTGGGGTTGATGGTGTTCATGTAGGGCAGGAAGATATGGGCTTTGGGGAGGCTCGAAAGATTATTGGCGAAGATAAAATCCTTGGGCTTACGGCTTTTACGCCGGGGCATTATGAGGCTCTTGATCCGACTATTGTTGATTATGCGGGAACCGGGCCTGTATTTTCTACACTGACCAAACCGGATAAAGCGGTTTTGGGGGTGGGAGGTTTTGCTGATCTGGTAAAAAAAGCTCCGGTGCCTGTTGTTGGGATTGGTGGGATTATCCCGGATAATGCGGGGGCGGTGATAAAAGCGGGGGCGCAAGGAATTGCGGTTATTCGTGCTGTGGTAGGGGCTGACGATCCCAAGGAGGCGACACAGAATTTTGTTAATGCGGTGAAGGAGGCGCGTAACACATGACTATACTACCTAACGTTCTTAGTATCGCAGGTTCTGATCCTTCGGGAGGGGCGGGGATACAGGCAGATTTGAAGACTTTTGCGGCACTGGGTTGTTATGGGATGGCGGCGATAACAGCGCTGACAGCTCAAAATACGCAAGGGGTGCGCGGTGTTTTTGATGTGCCGGATGATTTCGTACATGCGCAGATAGAGGCTATTTTTGATGATGTGGAGGTAGCAGCGGTGAAAATCGGGATGTTGTCTCAGCCCGATATTATTCACCGGATTGCCGATGCGCTGGAGAAATATGCACCGACCTATATTGTCCTTGATCCGGTGATGATGGCAACGAGCGGCGATCCGCTGATTAGTTCGGAGGCGATTAATACTTTAAAGGAGCGGCTTATACCGTTGGCTGATGTAATTACGCCCAATATACCGGAAGCGCAAAAGCTCTCACGCAAGGTCGTGCTGGATATGGAAGAGGCAGCGTGCGGGCTTTTAGGATTAGGATGTGAGGCTGTCTTCTTAAAAGGCGGGCACTTGAAGGAAATGCAGGCACGTGATGTACTGGCTATGCGTGACGGGGGCGTACAAGAATTTAGTGTACCGCGCATTGATACGCTTAATACGCATGGAACAGGATGCACATTGTCTTCGGCGATAGCGGCTTATCTGGCCAAAGGAGAAAATATTCCGGGTGCTTGCGAAAAGGCGAAGGCATATCTGACGGGAGCAATAGAGGCTTCATCGGGGTTGCAGGTCGGTAGCGGTCACGGGCCGGTTCATCATGGATATCTGTATTCGGGAGGTTAGGGCTATGGATGAGTTTTCGGTCATAGAAAAATATTTTGTTCCTTTGACGATGGGACGCGCTGAGGCGGCAGGTTTGAAAGATGACGGGGCTGTTCTGAGTGTGCCTGACGGGTTTGAATTGGCTGTAACCAGCGATACGCTGGGTGAGGGTGTGCATTTTATGGTTGGGGAATCCCCGGATGTGATTGCACGCAAATCTTTGCGGGTGAATTTGTCGGATTTGGCTTCGATGGCGGCTAAGCCTTTGTGTTACCAGCTTAATATCTCTTTTCCTGAGGCTCCCGAAGAAGCGTGGCTAGAGGTGTTTAGCAGGGCTTTGCTTGAGGAAAATGAGCGCTATGGTGTTTTTTGCTCAGGCGGAGACACGACTTGTATCAAGGGCGGTTATCTTTCGATTAGTGTTACAGCTATGGGGCTTGTGCCGCAAGGAAAGGCTACTCGGCGCTGCGGGGCGAGGGATGGCGATGCGATAGTTTTGACCGGCAGTGTGGGAGATGCGGCGCTTGGGCTAAAACTTTTGCTGGCCGGGAGAGAAAAGGAAGGTGGTTCTTTATATAAGGGAGCTATTGCGCGTTACCGTGTGCCTGAGCCGCGTGTGGGGCTTGAGGGGATTATGCAGCGTTATGTGAATGGGGCGGTTGATATCTCGGACGGATTGATTGCTGATTGTATGCATGTTGCTCATGCTTCCGGGTTGGGTGCGGAGATCGATTTGGGGGCTGTTAAATTTTCCAATTTTGTTCAAATCGCTATTGAAAACGGGGAGATAGAAGCGCAGGAGG
>JAGLKL010000234.1 GCA_023141075.1 Alphaproteobacteria bacterium | reverse complement strand
TAATGGAACGACGCTCCAAAACTTCTCGTTCGGGTATCGAGGGATGCTGTGGCCGTGGCTGTAATGGATGTTCGGTTTTCTGGAACGACCCGGCTTATGAAAAAGCCCGCGATGCTCTGGCCAAAAAGAAACACGGCGAAATGCTGGATAGCGATGGACGTGAGAGGGAATAAAATAAGCTATTTCGTCATTGCGAGCTAAAAGCGAAGCAATCCAGACATATCCATACAGATTACCGCGCTTCCTTCAGTCGCTCGCGGATGACGAAATCATTGAAATAAACTCAAAACCCCCCTCCAAATACATAAAATTTTATTAAAGTATTCGCTAAAGTCAAAATAAGAATTACTTCGAATTTTATCTATAATTAAAAACTTATTTACTTGCATAGCATAGTATTAGCTCAATAAAGGGGCGATACTATGAGTTGCGGATATAAATATAATCAGGACAATCAGAAACAGGCTTTAATCGGAACAATTATGGGATTGATGAAGGAGCTTACGTATTTAGCTCCCCACCCTGATTACCCGAACTTTAAAGGCCCTTTATTTATCAAGAGCAACTCCCATTTCAAGATTGACAGCGATCATGACGGTATGCTCGGCAGCATGATAATGGAAGGAATTCTGGGAGCCGCTTTCTCAGATGCAGTATCCGACATGTGTGAAAGCACGACTCAGGGCTTTGATTTACCGAAATTTGATATGCCGAATATCGATGCAACTGCCGTAATAGAGTGCTATAGCGACTACATCACCGAAATAGAAAACGATGAGAAAAAGAAACACATCGCAGAGCATGGTCAGGGAACTCTGGCACGCCTGTCAAGCAAGCCTCTTTCCAAAAGCTTTAACATGCGCGCACAGATTTCCGAAGCCATGCAGGCTTTTTATGATGATCTGCCAAAACGCATGATGATCGAGAAGAACATGGCTCACTACGCCGGGCAACTAGATATGCTGGAACGCACACCGGCCTACAAATATGCAACTCCCACCGTTGCAGCGCCAAAACCCGGCATAGCCGCATAAATATAGTCGTTCTACCCTTTATTTAATAAGCTTTATCACGCGCAAAAAAATATGCTATCCTCACGGATGTAGTTGACGGTTAATAGCCGCTTGCCCCCGCTTCTGTATCCTCTTTTTCCTGAGTTTCCCCATGCATATAAATACTTCACTCTTACGTGAAAAATTTGTTATCAAAGAAAAAACCGCCGGAACATCGAAGCTCGCGGCACAAGAATTATGTGCGTGCTCTAACCGCATCGTACTGGATATGAAAAATAAAGGCCTAGACAAAGAGACTTTTGTCGTGCGCACGGATTCAATGCATTTATGCTCCCGCATGGCCGGACACATTCTGGCAAATTACGAAACCCGCGGCCCGTTCGCAACTCGCCTGAAATACCTGAGATGGGGTGTCATGTGGAACAATGTACTGAGCGATTATGAAAGACGCTATAACAAATCGCGATGGGTCGCCGTATACCACAAGGGAAAATTAGTTTTCGAAGACGGAAAGCATCATGCCTTTTTCGACATCATTGAGCAATTTGAAAACAAGCAGGATAACACCTACAGTCATTCACTCATTAAAGCCGAGGAAGCGTTCCAGAATATGGGCAAAAAAGTGATAATTGATTACTCAAGCAATGTTGCTTTAGCGCTAGTAATGAATAACAAAGGCGGACGTTGCGGTACAATTTTACGTGCGCCGAAAAAAACAACAGCTTTTCATTACTATATTAAGCCTCTAAAAAATAATGAAAAGGTCGTAATCTCACAAGGATTGACCAGCGCAGCAGATTTTCTGGAAGGCATTAATCTGTCTTACTTTATCGGAATCACAAACGCACGTCTTAAATGCAGAGAAATTAACAAATACTCTGATGAATTCAATCAAATGCGCAACGCCCGCAACCGCCTTAAAGAAATAAACATCAAGACCGATTCTCTGGAAACCCGCTATTCAGTGCGTTACAGACCAGAGCGTCCAATGTTTGATTTGATTATTACCCAGACAGAAGATTACGCGAAGACAAACCTTATGGTTAATCCGAAAGCATAGGAATAATCAAGCAAAATGTATTATTCTTAAGTGAACCTAACGTCAGTCGCAACTTTTTCT
>JAGLKL010000233.1 GCA_023141075.1 Alphaproteobacteria bacterium | reverse complement strand
TTTATCGGGAGAAATACGGCAAAAATATAGCTGTTAAAGTTTGCATTATGGACTTGCCAAATATTGACGGCCTTGCTTTGGGACAAGAAACCGTAGCCATTTCTACAGGATTGCTGAAAGTGGCCAGTGACGAAGAAATGGCAAGTGCCATTGCACATGAAATCGCGCATTTGCACTACGGTGACGGGGTTTTTAACATAACCGCCATTGTTGCAAGTCTGCCTATCGTGTTAATAAGCAATTTTCTGGATGGGATTGCACGTGTCGTGCCGATACCAAGTGCTAGGTTTATGTTCCGCAGATTTGGTATTGAGTGGCTTATCAATATGAGTATTGCGGTGTTTCTTATTATGGTGATTTTGTTTTGCAAGCTTTTCAGGATGCTTATTATGCCTGTGTTGTGGATGCTAAAAGTGTTTGAATTTCTTACAGCGTGGCCAGTGGAATACCGTGCTGACCGTTTTGCGGGAGACATGGGTTATGGTGCTGCGCTGGTTTCCTTGCTTGAGCGCAAGGAAGACGAAGACGTGCGCGGAGCAACGGGATTTTTGCGGAAGTATTTCTATGCTCACCCACCGACGGCTCTCAGAATTGATCGGCTTGAGCGGGCGATGGGGTTGGATGTGCGGAATGCCGCATAAGCATTGTTTTTATACGTAATGATTTACTATCCAAGCTCGAAGTTCTTCGGCTAATTTCGCTAATTCAGGAAAAATAAGAAGAGAGGCATGGACTGCTTCATATGTTATGGGAGCTATACTACTGGGATGACCTGCGTCATTTCTTAATGTTCTAATTTGTCCAGTAAATGCAGGCCAGTACATATCAAACATTTCTGATATTGGTTTTGGCATTCTGCCTTTTTTTGCTTCTAATTCGCTTTTTATAGTGTTTAGTACTTGTTTTATACGCCAATCAGATAATTTCTTTGGCGGGGTATTCCCTAAACTTTGTATTTTATTTACAAGATCATCCCTTAATTCAAGTATAAGGCTTTCTGACGCTGCTCCTACCATTACTGCTGAGGCTTTAAAGCAGTTTGAGTTATATGTTGAAAGAGCTTCATCAATATATGATTCTGCAATGGGGTTTAAAGTACACAAAGTTTGAAGATGTTCTAAATATCCATCTGGATTGGCTGGGTCACGACTCATGTGTTTGAGTGTGTTTCTGCCTTGTTCTGTAATATGGAAAAATGGAGGCTCAGAGTTTGCAAGATTCAACCCCCACGCCAAATGACCATTTCTAAACATATCATAGAAAAGAGTTAAAAGAGATTCCGAGTCCCATTCTTCGCCTGTACTTTTAATTTTTTTAACAGCCTCTAGAAGCAAATGGCTGGTCTGCAAGGGTGTATTGCTATTTGATATTTCTTCTAAGGTTTCTAAAAGAATTTTGCGTATAGTTTGTCCATCCAACATATTATCGCCTCTGCTTATGATTTGTTACGATTATACACGTTACAGATTAACATATAAAGGAACCCCTATTTCATTTTGCATTTTTACACATAGTAGCTATCCCTTTACCGAAAAGGGCAATGGAGTAATGTCACGAAGACATTGCGCCTATCACGAAGAGAGCAATAACTCCGATGACTATGAGTAATGAAAACCCTGGAGGAGCATCATACATGCCGTCGATTTTTTTCTGAATACGTTCCTTCTCTTCCTTGCTGGTTGCATTATCCTTTTCTATTATAAGTCTGGAAGCTGCGTCGGCTCTTCTCATTCTATCAAAAACGTTCATAGGTTTATCCTTTCATAAAGTTGATTATCCGTATCCCAAAGCCCAATTATGTACGCCGTCGATGATTTCTTGCGGCATGGTGAACAACATTCCGTCTGTCGTTCGGCAGGCGGTTATATAGGCAATGCCAACGTAAAAGCTCATGGGCTTGAAATTGGTAATGACGTTTTCAAACAGCTCTCCATCAGGGTCTTCTGCCAGTACCATGTCGTAGGCAAGCTCTTCGGAAATCCTGTGCTTGCCGGATTTATAATCTACGACAATCTGGCGGTTAAAATTTCCAGCGTTTCGCCCCCATATACTGTAAAAATCGTAGTCAATCATAAGAGCTGCGATGTCTTCCTTGAAATTAACGTCAAGGTGGATGTCGTATGCCACTATGTTGGATACA
>JAGLKL010000232.1 GCA_023141075.1 Alphaproteobacteria bacterium | reverse complement strand
AAATAGTTGCGACTGGCGTTATGTAGATGTTCTTTTTAATGCTTCTTCAATCACTTGTGCCGGGGTGATACCTTTTTCATGAGGCAGGGTGGAGAGGACTTGACGCCATTTTTTTCCACCTTTTTGTGACTTGAACAATCCCATCATGTGACGGGTGACGGCATTTATCGGTGTGTCGTGTTTATCAATTTGTTTCTCGATATAGTGGATCATAGCGCGTGCGACTTGTTCGCGTGAGAGGAGTGTATCTTCAGATGTTCCAAATATTTCGCGTTCGATTTCATAGAGTATATACGGGTTTTGGTAAGCTTCGCGGCCAATCATGACGCTGTCGAAGGTCTTAAGATGTTCTTTTATTTGTGCGGGGGTTTTGATTTCACCGTTAATGGAAAAGGTTAGCTCTGGATATTTGTTTTTAATTTCTTCGGCACGTGGGTAATTGATTGGCGGGATGGAGCGGTTTTCTTTTGGACTTAAGCCTGTCAGCAAGGCTTTGCGGGCGTGAATAATAAAATGTGCGCAGCCTGCTTGTTTAACTATGGAGATAAAGTGATCTAGAAATTCGAAACTGTCCTGCTCGTCAATGCCGATGCGACATTTCACTGTGATTGGCAACGAAGTCGCTTTTTGCATAGATTCGATGCATTTGGCGACAATATCCGGGTTTTCCATGAGCACAGCACCGAATTGCCCTTTTTGGACGCGATCCGAGGGACAGCCGCAATTCAGGTTTATTTCATTATAACCATGATCTTCCGCCATTATCGAGCATTCAGCCAAGTCAGATGGATTGGAGCCTGCGAGCTGTATAGCAATAGGGTGTTCTTCTTTATTGAAGCGTAAAAATCGCTCGCGATCTCCGTGAATTAATGCGCCGGTGGTCACCATCTCTGTATAAAGCAATATGTTTGGTGATAAGAGGCGGTGGAAATAGCGACAATGTCGATCTGTCCAGTCAAGCATCGGGGCTATGCTGACAGGTCTTATGGGGTTTTGTTTTTTATTTACTTGATTCATGAGTGGTTCTTTATCATATATTGAGGGTAATGAAATATAAAACACTTCTGAATATTTCCATCTTTCATAGCTCTTTTCTTTTTTTTGCGGTTTCTTTCCTTTTATTGACTTTGCCATCAGGCTTATATGCTCAGGAAATTTCTGCGGATAAGAAAGAAATTTTCAGATCGACCAAATTGCCGATTCCGCGCTTTGTTTCTCTTGGTAGCAAAGTGATTAATGTGCGTGCCGGGCCGGGACAACGATATCCCATCAAGTGGGTGTATAAAAAGCAGGGATTGCCGGTCGAAATTATTCTGGAATATGATCACTGGCGCAAGATCCGCGATCATGAAGGGAGCGACGGGTGGGTGTATAAAACACTTTTATCCTGGAAAAGAACAGCGCTCGTAAAAGGTGAAGGCCTAGTAAATGCCTATGATCGTAATCCGGTCAAAAAACCTCAGAAAGCCAAGGTTTCTATGAAGCTTGAACCTTTGTCTTTGGTCGCAGTGGATAGCTGTGAGGGGACTGTGTGTTATATAAAAGCTTCCGATTTATCTGGATGGATCGGAAAAAAATCACTTTGGGGTGTTTACGAAACAGAAAAATTCGATTAGAATCAAAAACGTAGACTTGTTCTTTAATCTACAGAGTTTTACTGAGTATCCTTCCAACCTCTAACCTTATGTCTCTTTCTTCCAAGATATTTAGGTCTGCCAAAAATATGTTTGCACTAACTAATAAGCCGGAAATGGGTGTCCGTTTCTATTCTGCTTTGATTCATCTCTCCGCCGAGCATGAGCGGGGCGTTGATGGTATGAAAGTGATTCAACACATGGCAGGGGTGTTAGTTGAAACTTACCTGACATTTGAAGATCCTGATCAGGCCATGCAGGCCAGCTTTAAAAAGATGGCGCGTTTGTTAGGGTGTCATCCTGCTGAAGGCTTACTTGCACCTTATGCTTTGCCTCCGGCTCATATTGTTGATTATGAGACAGAGCGAGGGCGGTTGGCGGCACGCGTTTTCTTTGAAGATTGGATGGATTGTAATTTTGAGTTGCACGAGCTGATCATTACGGTATTTCAACATGTTATTGTCGGGTGGGAAGATATGAACGTGCCGCGTTCCGAGACTTTCCGCTTGCT
>JAGLKL010000231.1 GCA_023141075.1 Alphaproteobacteria bacterium | reverse complement strand
GGGATGTCTATCCGCAAATTCTTGCCGTCAATTGCACCCCCTTAACCGAAGACGATATAAAAGGCGCTCAAGGCACTTTGAAAAACTAATGGCGATTAAAGATTGTTTAACGTCAGCACAAGTTGGACAGCAGGTGGTACATTGTTAAGGTAATGTTTTTGGCTCTGGTACCCATTGAGTATATCGAAGTAACCTGAAAAGGAACGAAGATGAATGAAGAACCCCGCCGCAAGCAGCGGGGTATCAGGAGCATGGGGTTAGAATAGAGCAAGTTGCCTATCAGCAAACGACGGCCAAGGACGATCACTTAACCCCGGCAGACTAATTTTGTCACTTAGCCCATTTTGCGTTATAAGCATTTCCAATGCCTCACGCTCAGCTCCTTCCCCCAGAATGATCCAGCTCCAGTTATCCAGTTATAAGGAAGTTTCATATCGGGCAAAGCTTTAATTAATCGATCAAAACCTTTTTGAGAATGGAGCCGCCCAGCCGAAACAAAATGAACTGTACCTTTTCGCCCTTCTGTTATTTCAAAACTGATATTTTCTTCGGCTCGAATACGACCGAGATCAACCGGGTTACGCACGATATATTATTGGTTCCGGCGTTTGGATTTAACGCCTGAACAATCGAAGTCACGTCATCGCAAGATTGATAAGACGGCGTTGCGCAAACATGTTGAACAGAACCCTGATATACTTTTGTGTAAGTGGGCAGAGCCTTTTGGTGTTCATGAAAGCTCGATGAGCCGGGCTTTATCAAAGAGGAAAATCCGTAAAAAAAAGAGCGGCGCTATTTAGAGCGCAGCTTTATACCCAATGGGCACAGGTGGAAAGACAGAAATACTTGCGGCATTTGCGAAAACTCATCAAAAAGTATGGTTCCAAGAATGTTGTGTACTTTGACGAAAGTGGCTTCGAAAGAGAGTTTTGTCCTTCTCATGGATGGGCACGCATAGGACGGAAGATTTACGGTAATTTCAGAGGAAAATGGCAAAAACGCACAAATTTGTTAATGGCGCAACGTGGGAAAGAATGGCTTGCACCGATGCTCTTTGAAGGAACATGTGAGGCTATAACAATCAATATATGGATTGAGAAATGCCTGCTTAAAGAACTGGATAAACCAAGCGTCATTGTCATGGATAACGCGCCGGTTCACAACAAAAAAGCTATTCGCGATCTACTCGAAAAACACGGACATGAGCTGCTGTGTTTGCCTAAATATTCTCCGGATTTCAATCCTATTGAACAAACGTTTGGTTTCCTAAAAAGACGATGGAAATCTATGCCTCAGAATGTTCCAATTGATGCTCTATTCTCATGCAATTCTTAAATGAAAATACTAATATTATTTCCATCAAGTATTATTGGCGCGATAGGCATTGAACTTAATGCTCTACTTTCTGATTTTCAGAATCTTTTTGCGCAATATTTTTCCGGTCACGGCTTTTTTTGCGTATTATCGGTTCATACACGAAAGAAAGCTCGCCTTTTTCACAGTCAACTGAAACCACACCACCTTCTTGCAGGCGTCCAAAAAGGATTTCCTCCGCCAAAGGTTGCTTGATTTTACTCTGAATAATCCGAGCCAAAGGACGCGCCCCCATTGCAATGTCATAACCTTCTTTAGCCAGATAACTACGTGCTCTGTCACTAAGCTCAATACTAACATTTTTGTCGGAAAGTTGGGCTTCAAGCTGCATAATGAATTTATCAACCACGCGCTCAACTGTCGCAGGAGAAAGATTTTTAAACGGAACAACGGCATCGAGCCGGTTGCGAAATTCCGGTGTAAAGGTCTTGGTGATCGCTTCACTATCAGCGTAATTCTCATCACCAATCTCACGGCCAAAACCGATAGGTGTGCGGGCAATATCTGCTGCGCCGGCATTTGTCGTCATAATCAGGATAACATTACGAAAATCAATGGCTTTGCCGTTATTGTCCGTCAGCTTCCCGTAATCCATAACCTGCAGCAAAATATTGAATAGGTCAGGATGTGCCTTTTCTATTTCATCAAGAAGCAGCACACAATGCGGATGTTGATCTACTTGATCGGTCATCAGACCGCCTTGTTCAAAACCAACATAGCCCGGTGGGCTACCAATCAGGCGCGAAACAGAATGTCGCTCCATATATTCAGACATATC
>JAGLKL010000230.1 GCA_023141075.1 Alphaproteobacteria bacterium | reverse complement strand
GGATTAGCCAGAGCAACACTAGACACACTAGCCATAAGACCTGCTGTAACACCACTATATACAAGCACATGCCTGCATATATTAAATAAATGTTTTCCCTTCTTACGCAATTTCCAATGAAATTCTTCTTTGACGGGTACATATACCATGGCTAAAGTCTCCAATTCTTAACAAATTGTTAATTTTTCGAGTATGGTGGCCTTGTATCAGATAATATGGAAAAATACAAGGGCTTTGAAACCAACGCTTTTTTTTAGAAACGTTTCAAAAGACTGAAGAATAATCTTGAACTATCATTCCCTTCAGCGCTAACAACACTGGTCAATGGTGTATTAATCTCCGCATAACCGGATATATCATGATCAAAGTTGAAGCGTACACCAACTCCGGTAGAAGCTAAAGATTCCCTTGCCTCTTCTGCGACTACAGGATCCTCATTCCAAACCTTACCAATGTCATAAAAACCATAAAATTGATAAGAATTTATAAAATCATGAGAAGATGGCTCACCATAACGAAGCTCAATTGCTCCTGCTACACCACGATCCCCTGTTATTTCACCGGAATCAAAGGCACGACCAAATTGCCCGCCACCAATCGCAAATTCTTCAGATGCTAATAGTGGATCAGCCGAATATTGTGCACTACCTGATAACTGCATAGAAAAACTACCGGGTAAGTTTTGTATACGAACTGCAGATAGGTTTGCACGAAGGAAATCATGCTCACCATTAGATCTTGAGCGTCCAATTCCATCACTTGTAGCATTAAACCAATCAACACCTTTTGCAATTTCTAAGTCAAGTTGAGTTACGCCGTCGAAGCTATCCGTAAAATCAAAACGCCCTCCGGCACTCAAATAACGTACCTTATCCTCAGACACCCGTATTCCAAGAATACTAGAATCTGAATCCAGAGCAGTAAAACCGCCAATAAGGTTCAGGTTATATTGTCTGGAACGAATAAACGGATACAAAACTTCTAGATCAATAAGGTGGCTATCACCTTTAACATCAAGCGGCTTTAACGTCCATCCAGGTTTTGTCTGAGTTGCAGCAAAGCGCCCCTTTAGCCTCAAACCTTCCGTTCCTATTTGCTCTTCATGCGCAACATCAAAAAAACGTAACTCCTCTGTATTTTCGGTTAAAATACCACGAAATGTTGTACGATCATGTATACCCAAAAATGAATTAAATGCTGCAACAAAAGTACCGCGTGTTTGACCTAGAAACCTAGACCCCCGATTATCAATACTACCAGAACCTTCAAAATTATCCTGCTCAATAGTTATTATTAACTTACCACCACCAGGCGTAGTGGATTGTTGCAAAATACTACGAGCTTTAATTCCTGGAAGATCATCAATAAGGAGTAAATAACGCTCAAGGTCAGCTGAATTAGTCGGGCCTTCCGACTCAATTTTTGCTGCTAAATCACTAATAAGATTAAGCTTATCATCAAACTCACCGACAACTTCTACTTCAGTTAAACGACCCTCAATGGCTTCCAAGCGAACAATTCCTCCTTCAATCTCTTGTGGAGGAAGGAATACTCTTGAAAACATATATCCATCAGCACGGTATTTTCGGGTTAAAGCAACTGACATGGCATTTAGATCTGCAAAAGACACCTCTTGCCCTATATACTCTGCCAGTAATCCCCCTACGGCATTCTGCTCATAGACCGTTGAACCATCAAGCATCACACTATTTAATGTAAAGATTTTTTCAGTACTTAAACCTTCTTTCGCCTGATCATCCTGAATAGTGATAGTATCTTCTAAGCGAGAGGGAACTCTACGTTCCTCTTCAAAATCACGAATAATAACACTAGGGTCAGCAGTTGAAGGAACCTGTGCGTGCACGCTATTTATAAGCACAAGGCTAACACCGGTAATAGTCAATAATGATAACTTAAAATATTTATTCATAGCCATAACGAATGCCTCTAAATTTAGCATTAGACAAAACCATATATTAGGTAAATATCTAATAGGATTTGAAAGATTAAAAGCTTAAACATAAACATAAAGCAAGCTTATTCTATGGTTATTTATAAAAAAATATCAATGGGATATAAAAACGAGATTATTAAGGCGATGAGATTTGTTCTGATATCAACCCTTAAACTTAAATTGTTTATATTTAATACATAACGCCAGTCGCAACTATTT
>JAGLKL010000023.1 GCA_023141075.1 Alphaproteobacteria bacterium | reverse complement strand
TATCTGGGTTGGCCGACTTATGCGATGCATGGCACGAATCGTCCTTTTGGTATTGGTCGACGGGTTAGCAGCGGATGTATCCGTCTTTATCCTGAAGACATCATCACGTTTTTCGAGCAAGCTCCGATCGGTACACCGGTCAATGTGGTTAACCAGCCCATAAAGGTCGCATGGATTGACAATGAACTATATCTGGAAGCACACCCTGATTTGGAGCAGGCTATAAAGATGGAAGAAATGGGCATTGTTGAGCAGCAGAAATTCACCGATGAGGACATGGCTTTTATTATTGAAAAAGCCGGGGAGTATGCTGAACGTCTTAACTGGGCGAAAATCCGCAACTCTTTGCGTGAGCGAAAAGGTTATCCTGTACGTATTGCACGCTATTACAAGGAAAATAAGGGCACTGAAGATAATGATTATGCGTATAAGAAGGCGGATAACAGGGAAGAAGAGACGGTAGCCAAGGAAGAAAAAGGGAAGGAAGAGCCGACAACTGCGATTGTTCGACCCAAAGAAAAGCCTGAAATCCCGGAACGTGATGAGAAGAAGGCGCAATCTACTATTGTTACTCCTCCGGTTAAACCTTCCAAAGAAGGCGATGAAAACAATACTTAGACCGGATTATCATTTTAAAGAATACGAATTGGTATTAGGCATATTGCCTAGGAATATTTCAGCATAATAACGAAACCGTGCATAAACGGCAGAAGAATTGGTGCAAGCAGGAAAAAGCGTCGCCATCTTTTGCTGACAAAAAAGTAGGAAAGGCTAAAGAGTGCGCAAATAATCCATGTCAGTGTAGGAAAAGAAAGCATGATAGGTACAGGAATTGTACCAACGCCGGAAATTTCTGCTGTGCTTAAAAAGAAGTTGGAAGTGTCAAAGTCTTCGGCATTGATGTCGATAATACCTGTTTTTATGCTTATGACATAGAGAAGTGGAAATAAAGAAAATCCGATGATGTTGCACCCGAAAAATAAGATAAGTTTTTTTAGTGTTTGCATGATTTTCTTTCTATAGCCTTTGATGCTCTTGTTATGCTGATTCTCATTCTTTCTCTCGATATATATAGTAGCCTAACTTAAGAATAATACATTTTGCTTGATGAATTTTCTACCCAATGGGAACAGGTTGATTATCTGCGCAGAATGGATAAAAGCTATGGGTTTAGACCCTAAGAAATTATACCTGATTCTCAAAAAAATCATCGGCGCAATTCTGCACTATTCTTGAGTTAAACTACTATAATAAAAAGACTGTCTTAGGGACAGTCTTTTTTAAAAAAGCTTATAGAGGGCACGAAAAAGCGGTTATCTTCAACGGCATCCCAGTTTTTAAAACTTATTTTGTTTGAGCTCTTCTGAACACTTTCTCAGCAGGAGCCACACGAGACGGTGTTGCCGCAGGCATTTCTCCACTGTATGTTGCAGTACGTTCCATTGAATATGGTTGTGTCATATCAGCATCGCCTTTTGTAGTGGAGCTACATGCGGAAAGAGCAAGTGTTGCGCCTAATAGGCAAAATGTTGCAGCTATTTTTTTCATTTTTATTCCTCGTCTTGTATATCGTTAACTTAACTTCTTTGATCTCTTTAATTTTGATCGTTGCAGATTCATTGCCGCATGGCAACTACATAAATTCACGAACAAATATGACTCTCATTGTATATAGACTCTTTATACAAAGTGGGGTGTTTTTCAAGAGGTTTTTGCTTTTTTTGTCGCAGTTATACCGTTTGGTGCAATTATGCAACAGTTTTGCGCCGTGCTAATTTTGCTCATTCATGGTGACGTGTTTAAAGTAAGCATTGATGCCTTTGCGAATTGATGAAGCGATCTTTGTCTGGTGCTCTTTCTGGGTCAGAAGGCGGGCTTCGCTTGGGTTAGACATGAAGCCTGTTTCAATGAGCACGGAAGGAATATCCGGGGCTTTAAGAACAGCAAACCCTGCGTAACGGTGGGGATTTTGCAAGACTTTGATCCCTTGCGTGTTTAATGTTCTTACGATTGTGTTGGCTAGAAATTTTGACTGGTTCATGGTTTCATTCATCAGAAAATCTCCCAGAATAAAAGCGACCTGCTCGTCTTCAATGTTGAGGTCAACTCCGGCGATCAGGTCTGCCTGGTTTTCTTTACGCGCCAGAGCTGCTGTTTGTGCGTCGGATGATTTTTTCGATAAAGTGTATATGGAGGTTCCGCGTACGTTTTTTTTCTTAATTGAATCAGCATGCAGCGATATGAATAAATCACCCCCATGATTGCGGGCGAATTTCACGCGATCTCTCAGTTTGATGAAAGTGTCGGTTTCACGCGTTACGTAAACCTGATATTTTCCTGTGGACAAGAGCTGCCTTTTGAGTTCTTTGGCAATGCTCAGGACAACAGTTTTTTCATAAACTCCGTTTTTACCGATTGCGCCCGGATCTACACCGCCATGACCCGGATCAAGGATAATAACGGGATTTCTTACCACAGTATCTCTGTTGTTTTGTCTTGGCCTAATGGCGTTTGATGGTGGGTGAGGAATACCGTCTTTTATGGTTGCGTAGCTCTTTGCACGTGTGGTAGTGCCGGAAGGTGACTTATAGTTTTCGACTTTCAGCGTACCGTGTATCGTGCTTGTTTGTTCCTTAAAAGCGGTGAAACTTACTTTTTTGTAATCAATGACCAGCCGTGTATTATTCTGGCCGTTCCCGCTTGGCAAAAGGAAGGCGTTTTGTACGGTCGCAGGGGCTTTTAAGTCAAAGACAATGCGTGATATGCCGGGCATAAGCTGTCCTTGGCGAATGTCTGAAACAATGGCGTTAGGCGGTGTTTGTGTAGCACCTGTGTGCCATGAAAATTCAGGCAAGTCGATAACAAGACGATATGGCTGGCTCAGGGTAAAAACGCGAAAATCGACGGTGTTATCCATATCCACGACAAGGCGGATTTTGTCAGGGTGTGATCCAAAGCGCAGAGATTTAATGTCCAAAGCACTTGCCGGTGTGCTCCAGATTAATAAAAGGCATAATGACAAAATGGCCCAAAGGCTTTTTTGGATGGTCATGTAAAGATAATAGCTTTGATGTTTGACTTTTGGGAAACGCTGATGAATCTCCTCCCTATATTTATATAACCTGAAAATATCTAAAGCAAATATAACCGTCTTTAAATACCTAAAGCATTTTTGCGTTAAAAAAGCACGCATAAGCGTGCCGGGTTATTTTTGTTAAAAAAAGAATTGGGTGCTTGCCTAATCTTCTTTCATAATACCAATCAGGGTATCAAACATTTTCCCCTGAGCCCGGATGGTTTCAGCGTTCGCTTTATAAGCCTGTTCAGCCATTTTCATGGTAACAAGTTCTTCTTCAAGATTGACGTATGGGGCTTTGACCATACCGTTTTCGTCGGCGTAAGGGGCGTTTGAGTCAAAGGATATGGTAGTGGACGGTTCTCTTGTTACAATTTTTGTAAGAACACCGCCGGAGCCGGTAGTTGTCGATTGTGTTGTTTTTGCTTCATATGCAGGGTAGTTTTCATCGGTTAATGACCCTGTGCTTCGTATATGAGCAATGTTCGAAGCGCTTGCGTATAGACGCAAAGATGCAGAATTTAGACCAGTAATTGCTATTCCAATGGTATTTTCCATGATTTTATTATACCATGATGCCGGTTAAATGTTATTTAAGTACCCATAAGGCACAAGTACCAAGGTGGCATAAATAGCAAAAGATGGTTTATATTTAGTTAAGGAATGTTTGTGATGCGTATTTTCGGACTCTTTCTTCTTCTCTCTCTGGCGATGGTTGGGTTCTCAAGCCAATCTGTTGCTGATAAGGCGTTATATTGGGATTTTATCCACCACGAAGGGTATAAGCACGACTTTGACCCTTATGTCGGGCAACAAAAAATAAAACAGCGTTCAGAAAAAGATATGGATAGCTGGTCTCCAGTTGACTGGATCGATAATCCGGGCGATGAAAAGATTATTTTACGTGATTTCTACACAATGGAAATTGTTAAAGAACAATACATGGATCGTGATAATATCCCTGTTTTGCGTGTTGGTGAGCCGTTTATCAGGCTCTCTTCTTTTGATCAAAAACGCGTTTTAGAGTTTATTGACTACGTGTTCAAAATCACAGAGTCAGAAAAAAACGGCATGTATTTTGTGTATTATGACGGCGACGACGATGCTCCGCTCGGTGTGTATAACAAATCCGGTTATTTAAATTATTAATTAATCTGAATTAGGCGCGTTGCCCTGTGCACTTTAGTGTGAGTTGGCGCTGGGGCGGCGGTGTGCGGTGTCGGTGCTGTATTTATTGATTATATTAATTATTTTTAGTGGGGTTACAGGAATATGGATGTATCTTCGGATTTTGGCGAGATTGCTTCGTTAAAGTACAGTAAAGCATTAGATTTCTTTAAAGCGGGTGAATATACGCAGGCTGTGGCAGTTTTGAAAGAAGATCTGGCGCAAGAGCCGGATAAGCACGGTTTTTATGCACTTGGGAAGGTTTTTCTTGCTGCGGAAAATGACTATGTCCCTGCGACTAAGGCGTTGCTTGAGGCAGTCAAGATCGATAAATTTTATCACGAAGCGTTGAGCCTTCTGGGCGACGTTTATTTTGTTTGTGGGCAGGGTATCGCGGCGATTGAGTGTCATGCGCAGGCTGTGGCAATTGATCCGGCAAATGAGGATTACAAACAAAAGCTGATTAATGTGGTCAGTATTCTAACATATAAGAAAACTAACCCCAATTTAAAGGGTGTGTTAATTGAATGTCTGGAGAGCGATCAGGTTGATATGGTTTTTATGGGTTCGGCATGGTTGAGCATGATTCGGCGGGATGCTTCAATAGGGCCGTATTTCAAGCTTTCCAAGCAAAAGGATTATAGCTCTTATAAAAAAAATATGGAGCGCTTTCCTAATTGTGACGGGCTTATTAATCCGTTTTTTCTGACGGGGCTGGGTAAGTTTATCGTTCCGAACCTTACATTTGAGAGATGGATAAAATGTTTGCGGCATTATTTATTGGAAAGTGTTGTTGGACAAAGAAACCTGTTTTCTGATGAAAGTGATATTGAGCTTATTACCTGTGCGCTCTCGCGCTATTGTTTCCTGACCGATTATGTCATGTCTTGCTCACCTGAAGAAGCTGAGTTGCTGGACGCGCTTTCGAAAAAGATAAATGAAGAGGCTCCTAATCCGGCTCTTAGCGATCTTGCTTGTTATGGATGCTATAGGCTGATTTACGCTTTGCCGAAGGCTAAAGAAATTGCCGCAGGGCTTAAAGGGGGGAACCATGTTTCGCAAATCCCGAAAAGCCAGATAGAAGAGTATTTTGCGCAGCAAGAGATATTAAAAGAGATAGAAACACTAGGTAAAATCGAAGATAAAACATCTCAGGCCGTGCAGGCGCAATATGAGACGTTTCCTTATCCACGCTGGAATGTTACTTCCAAAGAATTGTTTGACCTGCAAATTGAAGGGTATCTGAAGGACAGTAAAGCCGAGATACTGATTGCCGGGTGTGGAACCGGTAAAGAGGCAATCCAGATGGCATATGCTTTTCCCGATGCGCAGATAACGGCTGTCGATTTAAGTAAAACGAGTCTGGCTTATGCTATTTTTAAGGCGCGTCAGTTAGGTATTGAGAATATCAGGTTCTATCAAGCCGATATTTTGGCTCTGGCTGATCTTGAGGATTGGGCGGGGAGGTTTGATTATATCGCCAGTGCGGGAGTGCTGCACCATATGAAAGATCCCAAAGCAGGCTGGCAGGTTTTGTGCGGGTTGCTTAAGGATGATGGCTTGATGCGTATCGGTTTGTATAGTCACTGTGCACGCTGGGCGATCAATGAGGCACATAATGTTATTCGGGAAAAGAATATTGGTTCTGACGGCTCGTCAATAAGTGTCTTCAAGGACAATATAACTTCTTATTTAAAGCATAAAACAATCAAGAAGCTTGAAGGGATTATTGATTATTACAATTTATCCGAATGCCGCGATTTGTTGTTCCATGTGCAAGAGCATCAGTTTGATTTACTTCAGGTAAAAGAGCATCTGAATACGTTGGGGCTGGAGTTTTTGAAGTTTTATTTGGATAAAAAAACGCTGGTAAAGTATCAAAACCAAAATGCCAAGATTGATCCCGAGGGTACAAACCTTGAAGTTTGGGATGCATGGGAAAAGAAAAACCCGGAGACTTTTATTTCCATGTATCAGTTTTGGTGCAAGAAAATCAGTTAGGTAGTGTACTCACGGCAAATCATATTGCCAGCTTTATAGCCGGAGTGATACCGCAGTATTTTTTCGTTTTGTCATAGAGCGTAAAATCCGCTACACCATAGAACTATGTATCATTAAGATAAGAAAATGAGGAGGCTTTATATGACGTCGGTTATAAAGAAAACTGCAAAACTGGCTTTAATATTGTTTAGTGTAATTGTTCTGCTGGTCGTAGGGCTTGTAGCCTATTTATATGTGAATATAGAGGATCTGGCCAAGGATTTTGCTGAGAAGGCGGCGAGTGAAGCGCTAGGTGTTCCGGTTACTATCGGTGAGATGGATATTCAGCTTAAGACTTTGACAGTCGTGGTGAATGATATCGCTGTGGCTAATCCGAAGGGCTATAAAAACGAACATGCTATCATTATTAAGGCCGTTACCGTAGCAGGGGAAAGCTTTTCCAAGGAGCTTCTTGCTTTTTCTTTGGTGCAGGTTGACGGTACGGCTGTTAATCTGGAGGTCAACGAGAATGGCGTTAATCTGGGCGCATTAAAGAAAAAGGCACAACAAACGGCACAACAAACACCGCAAAGTAGTGATGTTGCTTCTTCCAGCGCTGTACCTGATATCAAGGTGATTGTTCGCAAATTTGTCCTTACCGGCGCACAATTGAAACCAAGTGTCACGCTTTTAGGTGATAATAATCTGTCGATTGTGAAAGTGCCCGATATCCATTTAAGAGGTATTGGCGAGAAAGAAAATGGCGTGGTAGCTGAAGAGGCCATTGCGCAAATAATGGATGCTGTTTTGGATAAATTTAACGGTTCAGCTAATAGTGCCGGATTTTTAGAAGGCTTGCCTTTGGACATGCTTAACGAGATTGGTGTTAGTACTGGTGAAGTATTCAAAAAGAATCTCAAGAAAAGCTATAATAAAGAAGTCGGTAAATTTAAAAAAGGTCTTGATAACTTAAAAGGAATATTCGAATAGTGCTTAAGTGTCATTTTTTACTATATGTTATGGGGGCAATAATATGAAAGGAGCCTTGGAGACACTCTTTTTTGCGGCAGAAAGCGATACGACACAAATCGAAAAGCGTGATATAATATTCATTAATGCCTGTTATTACAGTGCGTTAAATAGTTTTGATAAAGCTAGTATATCTTTTAGGCAGCATTTCAAACCTTATGCGGAAAATTTAGAGAAACGCGGCTTTGATGTGTCTGACTCATGCGATAGTGTGCAAGAAAGCGCTTATGATCTCGCGCTGATTCTGGTTCCCAAGAATATGATTGAAGCACGTTATATGATTGCGCAGGGGATCGTGGCGCTTCGTGAAGGCGGTACGCTGGTCTGTGCGGCGGACAACAAAGCAGGCGGGGCACGCCTGAAGAAGCTTTTCCACGGGTTTGGGTTTGAAGAGCCACTAATGTTTTCTTGTAACAAGGCGCGAGCCGTACGTGTAATTAAGGGTAAGTATATTAATGACGAGGCTATTGCAGATGCTCTTGAGGGCGGGATGATGCAGAGCGTATTGTATGGCCGGTTTTATTCTCAGCCCGGGATATTTGGCTGGGACAAAATTGATACCGGCTCCAGAATACTGGCAGAGAATTTACCGGACGACCTGAATGGTAAAGTCGCTGATTTTGGTTGTGGCTATGGATATTTGTCAGCATCTATTTTGGCTAAAAATGAGGGTGTAGAAACATTATATTGTGTTGATGCAGATAAGCGTGCTTTGCAAGCTTGTGAGCGGAATATGCAGGCATGTGTACATAATAATTGTGCGACCGAATATTTATGGCTGGATCTGGTTAATCCTGCAAGTGCTTTGAAAAATCTTGATTATGTGGTGATGAATCCGCCTTTTCATGAAGGGAAAACTACGGTTTTGGATGTGGGGCTGTCATTTATTGAGAGCGCTTATGAATGCCTTCGTAGCGGCGGGAAACTTTGGATGGTCGCCAATAAGCATTTGGCTTATGAAGCAAAATTGGCAAATTATTTTGAAAACGTGCGTAAGCACTATGAAGGACAAGGATTTAAGATATATGAATGCGTGAAATAATGAATCTCCACCATTTTACGCAGGAGACCTTATTGCGCGGATAAAAACTGTTATTCTCCACTCGCAGCGTTTTTCTTGTTCTGTGCTTTCTTTTTCACTTGCCCTTTTTCGGAAGAATTCGAAGGTGACAGAGGTTCCTCACCATTCAATCCACTTGCACTGCGGATATGAAGATCGCGCTGCGGGAAGGGAATCTCGATTTCCTCTTCCTTAAGCTTTTTCCAGATATCCAGACGTAATTTGGTTGCTATTTTGTAGCGATCCGTAATATTACGAATGAATATGCGTAACTCAAAAATCAGAGCACTATCACCAAAATCTCTAAACAATACAGAAGGCAACGGGCTGCTTAAAACCAGATCGCTCTCTTTTGCCACCTCCAGCAAAAGATCATAGACACGCTGCGGGTCGGAATCATAGGACACGCCCACACTGATCGTTAGCCGCCCGGTTCTATCCTTGTGTGTCCAGTTTGTCACCGAAGCACTGATAAGCTCAGAGTTAGGAATAATGATCGCCGTACGATCCAGCGTTTCTATCTCTGTTGCACGTACGCTGATACGCTTAACAACTCCTTCGCCTGAATTAAGAATAACCCAGTCCCCGACTTTGATAGGACGTTCAAACAGTAATATAAGCCCCGATACAAAATTACTGACGATACTTTGCAATCCAAAACCGATACCAACCGACAAAGCCCCGGCGATTAACGCCAAATTACTAAGGTCAAATCCAACCGAAGAAACCGCCGCCATAAATGCTATCGTCAAGCCGATATAGCCGAAGATCTGGACAAAGGACAAACGCACAGATTCTTCCATGCGGGTCTTGGGCAGCACTTTATTGGCCAGAATTTTTTGTATTAAGCGCGTAATAAACAGCAAAACGATAAACAGCAAGATTGAACCGGCCAAGCTAATCAGGGAGATAGTAATACCGCCGACCTTAAAGCCTGATACAGCCTGATAAATCAGCACCCGAATGCCCTCCCATTCCACACCGACAATGGCCGCGATTAACGGTAGGGAGAGCAAAACCAGCACCGTATCGGTCAAAAAGCACAGCCAGAACAGAGCTAGATTGTCTTCTTTCTCGGGGTTTCGATAAAAGAAGTGCTCGACCCATACTAATAGAGGACGAAGCATTGCACGCAATATTAACACAGTGATAATAAAGCTCGTGAGCAACACGGTTTGCTCAAAAATAAAACGGGTGAGAGCAACATAACCCAGTGCATTGGCGATAAAAATCAGTACACCTACAATAGCGCTTGCGTAGAAAAAGCGGCGCTTAAACAAAAAGACACGAGCTTCCTCTTGCCGCTGCACAAGCGCGATTGAAAATATCAGCATAAGCACAGAAAATAGGGTCGTAGATAAAAAACTCTGTACGATGACCAACTCGACAGGCACACTCAGGTGTCGGCCAAAAAATAAAAAGCTGTAATCTATGGCGTAAAGAATGACGGTTGCAAGCCCCAAAATTCCAACTTTTTTACGTATCACTTCCCCGGCCATAAGTGAGCACAGGCTGACCAGTACATAGATAATAAAGAGAGAAAAACCTAATAGTTGATAAAACATCCTCTGGTTTATCTGTTGAAGCAATCCATATTTTCCGGCCACAAAAGCCAGTATTATCAGACTCAACACGGCTACACTCATGGAGATCAGTATGTATACCCCGGTACTGCGCAACCTCTTACCAAGCTTCGGTTCGTTCATCGCGCTGATATCCCGCCGCAACATACGTGTATTAACCATCACAACCAGAATAAAAAGCAGCAATAATGCACCACCTATAACGCGCAGCATATCTATGGCGATCTGCTTGTCTTGGTCGCTCCTTCCTGCAAACAGAGAAGACCAACCTTCACGTATACTTTGGATGACCTGTAGCTTGTCACCATGCATTTCTTTCCACAACCGGGCATTAAAAGGAGAAATGCTGTTTTCAAGTATTTTCCCGATAAATTGAGTGCACTGTAATGTCGCTAATTGTTCCAGAAATCGCGTGGACTTGGAACTCAGCGCCTCCGCCTGTGTCAATATCCCCTGTATTATCTGGCTTTCTTTGGTAAGTTTTTCTCGCAGTTCACGGATATTCTCCGGCTCCTCCAACCCGCTTTCCTCATCCGGCGCAGAACCGATATCTGCCAGATTTGCAGCAACTGAAGCACTCATCGGGTTAACCAGATTCTGAATCTCACTCGAGCGTGTGCGCAAACCTTTCACACTTTGACGTGTTTCAAAAAGTGTCTCATCATCAAACGTATTATCAAGCAGCATAGGCTCAAATGCATCAAGTTCTGCTTGCTTGGCTTCCAGTTCTTTTTGGAGTTCCGTTAGATCAAGGATATCCTGCGCACTCACATACGACACTGGGCTTACAAAAGAAACAAACGCTACAAGAAAGCTTAACAATAAATATGTATGTCGCGCTGATAGCCGAAACATGAAAAAGATTTCCTTTTAGGGTCAGGACCTATTAATTATATTCATTAAAATCGATCCTTCACCTGTAAATTTAAACAGAATTGCACCTAATTAATAGGTTCTTACCCTAAGATAGTCCAACATGAATATTGTTGCTTGTTTTTTGTGCGGGGGCAAGGGAAAGGATTGATTCTAAAGCACAACCCACAAATTCCATTTTATTTCGGCAAAATGATAATTGACTTTCATCAACTAACAAACCATGGCAGGATAAATATCACCGGAATTCTTAAGGAGAAAAGAGTTAAGTCATGGATGATATCATCAACGTTCTTTCAAAATCATCCATCTTTTACGGGCTCGCCCCTTCAACTCTCAACAGGATTTCGAAGCGTGCACACCAAAATATACATAAAAAAGGGAAAATGCTATTTATTCACGGTGACATTGCCAAGCATTATTACGTGGTAAAAAGCGGTCACGTGAAATTATTCAGAGAAACTTTGGATGGCACACAGGCAGTGCTGGATGTTCTTTCTGAAGGCGATGCTTTCGGACATAACCTTTTATTTGATGAAAGTACATACCCTTATAGTGCTGAAATTGCCGAATCGGGGACTATTATTTCTTTACCATTATCCGATTTACGTGAAGAGATGTACGAGGACAACAATGTTTCGATTAGTATGCTCCTGGAAGCAACGCACCAGTTAACGCGAAAAGATAGAGAATTAGAACATCGCGCGACGCAAAGTACCACACAGAGAATCGGCTGTTTTATTTTACGTCAGGCTTTACAAGAGAAGACAAATCTTCCTGTTATTCACCTTCCTTATGATAAAATGCTTTTGGCAGCATACCTTGGTATGCAACCGGAAACTTTTTCCAGAGCTTTATCACGATTAAAGAAAAAAACCGGGTTAAGAATTGAAGGAGCCTCAATTTATTTGGATACGCTGGATCGACTCTCATCTTATGCTTGCTCTTCATGTTCCGGAAAGTTTCCCTGTGAAGATCTGGTAAACAAGA
>JAGLKL010000229.1 GCA_023141075.1 Alphaproteobacteria bacterium | reverse complement strand
TCATTTGATACAATATTTTTCATCATACTTGACCTATAATTACATATATATTCTATCATATATGATCGGAAAATTATAGAATATTATATAGGTAACTGAAAAAGATTAAAATGATCTCTTTCATCATAACCACTTTCTAGCATAAAGCACTACTCCAATATCATGCTGTATATGATTGTAATTCAATCATAAAATTAGTTTCTGTTTTAACTATTATGCCATCCGCCTGAACCAACTGCGCGGCATAACGGGCAACCTTTTTTAAACTGTCTGTATCGTTTTCTTCAAGATAATACAGTACATTTAGAGCATAACTACATTTCTTTAATGCTTTACGTGTAGCAGTTTCGGATCATTGACAAGTTCTTCCTGCTCATAGTCCTCCGTTACTAGGTGAACAGCATAATCCTCTAGCACTTCCAATTCAGGCACAGTAAATTTGGCTAAGTGTGTTTTTTAACAAAGCTGTAAACATTCTATCTTCCATCAATCAACAGGCAAAGATTGTATCTTAACATAAAGTATACACGCGCCGTTGACAAACAGAGATTAACCCGTATAAACTAACATTACTCTTTGTATAGACACTGAGGCTTAATGGCATATGTGCAAGACAATTCGTCTTGTCATGATCGTTAATACTTTACGGGTCAGCTTAGCTGGCACCAGAAGTGTTATGTGAATGTTTATATGAAACATTGGATAAATTCCTTTGTTAGTATTATAACATAATACATGCAAATATCCGGTTTTGCGTATGCGGCCGGGGGGCTTAGCCGAATGAGGTTCCGGAACGTCTCTGAGGTAAAGATTAGCGGTACACGAAAGTGGTGAGTATAAACATGCTTGTTGCCTGATACCATTCAGCTCCGGACTGAAGTTTAAGAGAGGGCGTTATAAAGCCTGCCCCGGCCAGCCTTTCTCTTAGTGCAAAAGGAGCGGTGTATGAAAAGGAAATCAAAAAAAACCGTTCAAAATCCTTGGTACAAACAAAAAAGATACCTCCACTTTGATTTTACTCTCAAAAAACCGAATGCCGTCAAATATATTCTTGGCGAAGGAAACATAGCAAAACACAACTTTTCCCCTCTAATTCATTATACAAAAACAAGTCGCCAATATAAGCGAGATAAAAATACAAGAGAACTACGCATCCATAAAAAACCGCGGAATATTTTCTATGCAAGCCATGTAGATGGTTATGTATACAGTTATTGTAATTACGAACTCAGCAAGAAATATGAAAGCTTTTTAGAGCAAAACGATTTAACCAAAAATGTAATTGCTTACCGCGGAATTGAAATAGGAGGGAAAAAAGCATCAAATATTCATTTTGCCAAAGAAGCTTTTGATTTCATTAAAAGCACGGAAGGATGCAATGTTTTATGCTTAGATATAACGGGATTCTTTGACAATTTAGACACTGACCTTCTCAAGGTTAACTGGTGCCGAGTGTGGTCTGGCGATAAATCAGACCGACTTCCAGATGACCATTACAATGTGTTTTGGAGCTTGAAAATTTTTCATTACGTTGAAGAAAAAGATATCATCCGTATCTTTGATAAAGACCCCCGCAAAAGAAATAAAATTGACAGAAATGACAAAGTCGCTCTTAAACAAGAATTAAACAGGAGCTTGCATGAAAGAATATGTAGTTTTCCGAAGCTTAAAAAAGCTGCTACTGACTGCACCAGTGAGAAAGGTTTAATTCGTTACAAAGAAACCTTAAAAGATAAAAACGGAAAGCCATTAACAGGCATTCCTCAAGGAACTGCAATATCCGGCTTACTTTCCAATGTTTTCATGATTGATTTTGACTTAACCATCAAATCAGTAGTAGAAAAGCATGGCGGCTGTTATAGGCGCTATTCTGACGATATTTTTATAGCGTTTCCAAAGTCTGTCAGTTTCAAATCCATGAATTATCTTATCGAAAAGACTTTAAAAAGTATTTCTAATGACAGCTTGGTTATTAATCCTAAAAAAACTGAGAAACGAACATATGAGACAGATATAGACACTCTAAACCTCTGCCGTAACGAAGACGGGCAGCTTGCCAAAATCCAATACTTAGGTTTTACCTTTGATGGAGAAAAAACACATATTAGAAGCTCTAGCATGTCGAAGAACCGCTCAAAAATATCTTACATTATTCAAAAGAACAAAAAGCTGAGAAATAAAGAAACAGGATTAAACAACA
>JAGLKL010000228.1 GCA_023141075.1 Alphaproteobacteria bacterium | reverse complement strand
TAAAGGATATCGCAAAGACACTCGCAAAGTATAATGTCAAGTCACAGCAAGCCGGTATTAAATCCGGTACATTTGTGGCCAAAGGCCTATTGACGGCTGATGCCAAGACCCTGTCGTATAAAAACATAGCTATAAATCTTAATGAACAGGATCTCATAGCTGATCTGAGCGTAAACCTTTCACCTCTGTCTTATGATCTGGCTCTTAATACACCCAAAGACAATAAAATAGATTTGTCCGCACTCCTTTCCGACAACTACGGTTTTAAAAAGGCCGATCTGCATATGAGCGTTTCCGGGGAAGCGCAAAAAGTGATGATTAAAAGCGCAGCCGTTAAATTGGATGATATGGGTCTAAGCTTGTCAGGCTCTTACGAAATGCCTGAGGGGAAGCGACCTCAATTATCACTAAATGCAAAAATGAGTAAATTGGATTACGAAAAGCTGGCAGCTATAATGCCCAAAAGCTCAGGAAGTCATTCGCAAGCAAAGTGGGGGGCGCAGAAAAATAACAATGTCACTAGTTTGCCGATGGATGTGGTGTTTACAGCTGAAATTAATGAATTAATCTGGCAGAAAAAAACGATTAAAGGGATCACAGTCAAGGCTAGAGCGACCCAAAACAAAGTCATTTTAGATTCGCTTAAGGTTCAGAATATGGGCAAAGCAAAGCTCAAAGCATCCGGTGAAGTGTTGGATCTGGCGAAACAAGAGGGCATAACGGCATATTTGGATCTGGATAGCCCGGATATCAAGCATCTGGCGAATTGGTTGGAAGTTGACACATCGGCTTGGCCGCAAAAAGTTAAAAAGGCAAACATCAAGGTCAAGGCAACCGGTTCTTCTCAGACAATGGATGTAACTGCGAATGTTACATCTATGAACACCAAGCTTATAGCCAGCGGTAAAATTAAAAACCCCGTGAGTAATCCGGCGTTTAACGATCTGCAACTACAGATTAAGCACGATAATATGGCTCAGGCTATACAGATGCTTAGCGGAGCAAGTATAAATGATAAGAACCTGCAAAAATCACTGGATTTCTACACTAAAGTTTCACAAAACGAACAAATATACACACTAGAAGGTATCAAGGGCAGTCTTTCGGGTATTTCGGTCGAAGGCGACGTGAAGATTGATTTATCGGGAAAAATACCCGCTATCAAGGCTGATCTCGATTTTGGCACTGTTAAGCTGGAATCGGTTGTGAACAAAAATGCAAAGGCATCGTCCGGTTCAGTTGCTCAGCCTTCCGGAGTGCAGAGATGGTCTAAAGAGGCCATTGATACCAGTGCTTTTCATACGGTCAATCTTGATCTGAATATTTCCGCCAAAGCCATAAATTATGGCGCTTGGCCTCTAAATGATCCGAAGATGACTCTAAAACTGAAAAACGGGGTGCTTAACATCACAGATTTGAGCGCGAATATTTTTGGCGGACAAATAAGTGCAACCTCCAACGTACAAATCGCACATGAAGTACGTGCCCCGCTATATTTTGAAAACACCAGTACATTCAGTAACGTTGATTTAGGCAAATTGTCCAAAGCGCTTATTGGCACTCAGTTGGTTAATATTTCCGGTATCGGCTCACTTGATCTAAGTCTGAAGAGCAGCGGAGTTTCTCCGGCTGCGCTTATTTATGATTTGAGCGGGCAGGGCAAGGTCGAGGGTTCGGATATCCTGCTTAAGGGCATTGATGTTTCCAGATTTGTCCGTGCTTTGTCGGATGAGACCAGACCGGGTGATACACTGCTTGGCGTATGGAAGGGCAGTACAAAAGGCGGACAGACTAAGTTTGACACGCTAGATGGTGCATTTACGATCCAAAACGGGGTTGTGAACATTTCGTCTATGACGTTGGATGGACAGACAGCAAAAATTGAAACGATCGGCCAGATTGATTTGCCGCGCTGGACACTTTCCACCAAACACCCGATGAGTGTTAAAAGCACAGATAGTGAAGGAGCGCAAATCCCGCCCTTTGAAATATCTTTCAATGGCTCACTTGATAATCCAAGCCAGACATTCGGACAGGGGCTTCTGCAGGACTATATGAAGCGCAAGATACAGCGTAAGTTGAACAAACTTATTACAGATAAATTAGGTTTGCCGGGCGCTGGAAAAAACAATAGCGGCTCTGATTCTACCAATTCCGGCTCTGACTCTGATTCAAATATAAGCCCGCAACCTGCTCCTGCGCCGGTTCAAGATCCGGAAG
>JAGLKL010000227.1 GCA_023141075.1 Alphaproteobacteria bacterium | reverse complement strand
CGCAATTCTGTACTATTCTTAAGTAGAACTACTATACAAGCGCACCGGAACCACTTTTTTCACTAAAGGTGCATAGGATAGTTGTACTTGTGTGATTTCTTCTGGAATTACACTCGTATGCTCTTACGCTACAACTCCTACAGGCGCAGAGAACACAAAAAGCAGCACTAGAAAGGTCATAAAAATTCTGTTAGTCATGGGAGAAAATTAAATTCGCTAATTTGAAAACTCAAGTGTTGAACTGAAAAAAAATGACTACACTACCTAAAGAAAACATTCAAAATAAAATTACACTGGCTGATATTCAAAACCATAAGAAAACAGATGCGCCGCTGGTTTGTCTGACCAGTTACACCGCTCCGATGACCAAGATATTAGACCCGTATTGCGACATATTGCTGGTTGGCGACTCACTTGGCATGGTGGTTTACGGCATGGAAAATACCTTGGGCGTAACGCTGGATATGATGGTTAATCATGGCAAAGCGGTAGTAAACTCAGCTAAGCATGCTTTTATTATAATAGATATGCCATACGGCACATATGAAGATAATCCCGCCCATGCTCTTGAATCGGCCAAGCGATTGATGGGAGAAACGGGTTGCGAGGCGCTTAAGCTAGAGGTTAATAGAAGTCTGGCTCCTACGATTGAACGTCTGGTTAATAATGATATTCCCGTGCAAGCTCATATCGGTCTTTGTCCACAAAAAATTGTGAAAGAAGGCGGCTATAAAGTCAAAGGGAAAACCAATCAGGAAATTTCAGACCTGATCGATGATGCACTGGCTTGTGAAAAAGCCGGAGCGTTCAGTATTTTGATTGAAGGAACCAAAGAAGCTGCATCACGTGAAATTTCGGCAACCGTGAGCGTGCCGACTGTGGGTATTGGTGCTTCTCCTGCATGTGACGGGCAAATATTGGTAACTCAAGACATGCTTGGGATGATTACCGATCACACACCCAAATTTGTGAAAAAATATGCAACTCTGGCTGATATTATTGGTGAGGCCGTTAAAGGATACGCAGAAGAAGTGCGTGAACGCAAATTTCCTAATGAAAAATATGTTTACTAAAGTTAGGTAGTGTAGTCATGAAAATTGCCAGAACGATTGAGGAGCTTGATGCTTGCAAGTCTGCGCTAGGCAATGGGACTCTTGCTTATGTTCCAACAATGGGCGCGTTGCATGAAGGGCATTTATCTCTTGTGCGCTTAGCCAAGGAAAAAGGTGATTATGTTGCGGTAAGTATCTTTGTCAACCCAACACAATTTGCCCCGCATGAGGATTTTGATTCTTACCCACGCATAGAAAATGAAGACGCTAAATCATTAGAAGCTGAAGGCGTGGATATATTATTCTTACCGACCGAAGACATTATGTACCCCGATGGGAAAGATTCCGACATTAAAGCAGGAAGTGCGGCTAAAGGATTAGAAACCACTTTCCGCCCTCATTTCTTTGATGGCGTAGTGAATATCGTTAACCGCCTATTTAATGCTGTTAAGCCTGATCTTGCGGTTTTTGGTGAAAAAGACTTCCAGCAATTACAAGTGATTAAGCAAATGGTGGAAGTGTTGGAGTTGCCTATAGACGTTATCGGAGCACCGATTATTCGGGATAAGAGCGGATTGGCTTTGTCTTCACGGAATTTGTATTTGAGTGAGGATGAGTTAGTTACTTCACGCAAGCTTAATGTTGTTTTGAGAGAAGCCGCACGGACAAGTGACACGGAAGCCGCCGAAAAAGCCCTGCTAGATTACGGCTTTGATAAGATCGATTACGTTGCAATGCGCTGGAACAGGGTTTTAGGCGCTGCATGGCTGGGTGAAACGCGCTTGATTGATAATGTGGCTGTGCGGTAAGACATTCTCTGCCAAAAGCCAGATGCAGGCTGATATAGTAGTTTCACTTAGTGCGTTTTATTCACGATCCATTTCCTAAGTGGTTTTTCTGCAATATGGTGAAGCGCAATAGCAAAAAGTAGTGAAACGGAAATAACCGCCACAGCCAATATATAATAGGAAAAGTACAATAAGGTTTCATTTGCGTAAATTGCCGCTTCAAAGCTTTGGCGCAATAGCAGAAAATATAAAACCCAGAATATATAGTGAACCATATACAAACTGTAGGAAACCTGCCCCAGATACACGCACACCCTATGCGATAACCATGTTTCCTTGCCTTGTCTATGCAAATCAGCAAGGAGCAAAATAATCCACCCTG
>JAGLKL010000226.1 GCA_023141075.1 Alphaproteobacteria bacterium | reverse complement strand
CTATATTCATTTATTAGAGTTTCAGGTTTTGTTAAAGGAGATTCTTGCAACGAACCTGCAATGCTTTTGGCAGGATAAGCACCTATTAAAGAAGCCCCACCACTAGCAAACACATTAACGGCTCTGTGAAGAAAGGCTCTCCTAGTTGACGGGTTGAGTTCGTTGTTAGTGGAGCGAATAACTGAACCTGCAAAGGCTCCTCCAGCATAATACTTAGCTCTTTCTGAAAGCGCTCTCTGATAAAGTTCCGACGCCGTTTCTAACGTTGGAATTTCATACTTCTCCATAAGTTTGGTGGCGGCTATTTTATCTTGTTCTCTTGTTGATTTTTCAATCTCAGAACCTTCGATATATGCAGAACGATAAAAAACTTTACCGAGAGGATGGGCTAGTGCTGAACTTACTATTGCCAACAGCCCTGCTTCAAAAAAATCCCGCCTCTTCATTATATATACCCCTGAAAATATTTTAACGCTTTTAATTTGTGTTATATTGTATACGTTTTTCCAATAAAAATGCAAATTTTGCATTTTTCGGTAGTATCTCAGTTTGAATTATTTTTCTTGCCAATACAAATCACTCATTTCGACAATATCTTGCAAAGACCATAGGGTTTCACTGGCTGAATTATCTTCCTCACTAAACATTAAAGCTGCTTAACCGTTCTTTGAACACATCATAGGTTTTTTCATCAGGACACACCAAGCGCACTTCTTCCATGCTCTCATGCATGCGATCCATAACACCTTGTACAATCAGGCGAGTTGCCTTGCGTTTGGGAAAAACTTTGTTCCCCGATGCCAGAGGAGGAATAGCAATCCGGCTAACCAGCATACAACGTGCAAGCTCCATAATATTACGCACAACATTGCCCAAATCCCTTTCTTGACGATCAAATTCAGTGCGGTAATACGGCATAATACCAATCAAAATATTTCTTGCTGCTAACTTTCCGCCGGGAAGCGCATAAACTTCCATTGGTCTTGGCTTATATATATTTTCAAGAATAAAGCCGTCAATGTCATACCCAGCCGCTTCCGCAACAGAACTGTTAATACCACCGCAAAAATCGAGATTACGCGGAACAATGATAGCAACCGCATCCGTGTCCTGATCCTCAATATTCCCTTGAGCAACAGTAATACGCTCAATAAACGGTTTGGTCACTTCACCGGATTCTGATATCACTATATCCATGAAAACACTTTACACTTATATAATTAACAGCCTCTTTATTCTCGTGCTTTTACACACAAATGCAATGGCTGATGCAGCTCTTACGCCAGACACCCACACGCGAACCCTCACCGCTCTGGCCATGCACAATCAAAGCCAATATAACGAGACGAGCACACATTTGAGTTACGTTAACCCGGATGCCCCCAAAGGAGGTTCTCTAAAAATCGCAGCTATCGGCACATTTGACACGCTCAATCCATATTCTCTCAAGGGACAACCACCGGAGAATATGAATCTGATTTATGATCGCCTCATGCGCCGTGTCTGGGACGAGCCTTTTACCATGGTTCCCCTGATTGCCCAGAGCGTGAATATTCCAGACGATCGTTCCTCAATCACTTTCCATCTTAACCCTGAAGCCCGCTTCCATGATGACAGCGCCATAACTTCACAAGACGTCCTGTTTTCATTTGAGACACTCAAAGAACATGGCCGCCCGAATATGCGCCGCATCTACCGCTTGGTTGAAAAAGCCGAAATTATTGATAATCATACCATCCGCTTTGCCCTCGGAGATACATACGACCGTGAAACCGTTATGATTATTGCACTCATGCCCGTGATTTCAAAAAACTGGTGGGAAACTCGAGATTTTGATTCAACGCTGCTTGAACCTCCTCTGGCCAATGGCCCCTACCGCATAAAAGAAATGGAACAAGGCCGCACCATTACTTACGAACACATAAAAGATTACTGGGCTAAAGACCTGTTCGCAAACAAAGGGCAATATAACTTCGATACAATTACCTACAATTACTTCCGCGACGACACCATCGCCCTAGAAGCCTTCAAAAAAGGTGACCTTGATTTGCGCCGCGAATGGGATGTAAGCAAATGGCAAAGTGCATATGATGACATAAGCCCCGATATGATAAGACTATCCGCTCCACACCAACGCCCGGAGCGCACCCATGGCTTTATTTTCAACCTGCGCAGAAAGCCCTTCGACGACCTCAATGTCCGCAAAGCACTCACTCTTGCCTT
>JAGLKL010000225.1 GCA_023141075.1 Alphaproteobacteria bacterium | reverse complement strand
ATTCCTCAAGCAAAATGTATTATTCTTAAGTGAAACGACTATATATAAAGGGAACTTATTTACAGGTACAGGAAAAACATGACAACATTATCTAATCCCCTTCTTGAAAAATCAACGCTCCCTAATCAGGCTCCGGCTTTTGATAAAATCAAAACCAAGCATTACCTACCCGCAATCAAAGAGGGGATAGAACGCGCCCGCACCAATATCAATGCCATTAAAAACAACCCCGATGCGCCAACATTTGAAAATACGATTGTAGCACTTGAAACCGCCTCGGAAGACTTAGGCCAAGCCGCCTCCGTTTTTTATAACCAGCTTTACGCTATTGGCGGTGACAAACTCCATGCTTTAGCCGTACAAATCGGCCCTATAAACGCTGCTTTCTCCAGCGACATAATGCTTGATGAAAAACTTTTCGCCCGCGTTAAGGCCGTATATGACAGGCGCGAGAAGTTGACCCTGAACATCGAAGAAGACACACTTCTTGATGATACTTATCGTGGCTTTGTACGCAGCGGCGCTCTTCTGGACAATGAACAAAAAAAGCGCTTCCGTGAAATCTCTGAAGAAATGTCCACTCTCACACCCTCCTTCATGCAAAACGCAATCAAGTCCGCCGAAGCCTTTGAGCTTACTATAGAAGACGAAAACGACCTTTCCGGCCTCCCCTCCAGCGCCCGCGAATCAGCCTCCCACGCAGCACAGGAAAAGGGATATGACGGCAAATGGCTCTTCACACTGGATTTTCCAAGCTTCAACCCATTTATGCAATATGCTGATAGCCGGGAGCTTCGCGAAAAAACATGGCGTGCATTTTCATCAAAGGCATGGAACGACGAATATGATAACACCGATAATATAAAACGAATCGTATCCCTTCGCAAAGAAAGGGCAGAGCTTCTGGGCTTCGAAACCCATGCCCATTACGTGCTTGAAGAGCGCATGGCCAAAACCCCCGAAACCGTCACAGACTTTCTGGAAAAACTCAAGAAAACCTATAAACCGTCCGCTGAGGAAGATTTAGACACACTTAAATCTTTTGCCAAAGACGAGCACGATCTGGATGATCTCAAACCTTGGGACATTGCATATTACTCTGAAAAGCTCAAACAAAAGCTGTTCGAATTTACATCAGAAGATTTCCGCCCTTACCTTCAACTTGATAAAGTATTAGAGGGCTGCTTCAACCATTTCGAAAAACTCTTAGGCTTGCGTTTCGACCAATGCCCGAAAGGCAAATACCCTGTATGGCACAAAGATGTCAAAGTCTTCGAAGTTTTTGATACAAGCGATAACCGTTTCATCGGCACGCTTTACGGAGATTTCCATCCGCGCACAGGCAAAAATCAAGGAGCATGGAAAACCAGCTACCGCGATCAAGGGCTATTCCGTGGCAAAATAGAGCGCCCGATCATAGCCATCGTTTGCAACTTTACAAAACCCACAGCTTCCAGACCCTCATTACTGACCCACGGTGAAGTCACCACGCTTTTTCATGAGATGGGTCATGCCGTGCACGGGCTGCTCTCCGATGTCACCTACCGCGCACATGCCGGAACATCCGTACTCTGGGATTTTGTCGAGCTCCCCTCCCAGCTTCAGGAAAACTGGTGCTATGAAAAAGAAGTTCTCGATTGCTTCGCCACCCATTATGAAACGGCTGAGAAAATCCCCGAAGAGCTGGTCGAAAAACTTCGCAAGGCCAAAAACTTTATGAGCGGCTGGACAGGCTTGCGCCAGATCGGTCTTAGCACTCTGGACATGACATGGCATACGCACCCCGCCCCCGAAGAAATCAAGGACGTCGCCGAATTTGAAGATGAAGCAACAAAGGACACCTCGCTTTTCCCACGTTACGCCGGGCCAATGTCAACCTCATTCGGACACATTTTTGCCGGAGGGTATAGCGCCGGTTATTACAGTTATAAATGGGCAGAAGTCCTCGACGCTGATACGTTTGAGCTATTCCTTGAGAAAGGCCTCTATAATCAGGAAGTTGCCAAGAGCTATAAAAATAATATCCTTACTCGCGGAGGAAGCGAAAAGCCGGACGTGCTTTATAGACGCTTCCGCGGACGCGATGCCGATCCGGATGCGCTTTTGCGCAGAGAAGGATTGCTTGGCAACCAAAAGACAGAATAAATATAGTAGTTTCACTTAAGAATAGTACAGAATTGCGCCAATGAATTTTTTTGAGAATCAAGTATAATTTTTGAAGCATAG
>JAGLKL010000224.1 GCA_023141075.1 Alphaproteobacteria bacterium | reverse complement strand
CTGAGCCATTATCCATAATTTCCAACATTGTTGTATCACTTTGGGTATTTACAATTAAGTCGACATTAGTAGCATCTGCATCGTATCCATTTTTTACCAACTCAGCGACTGCTGTCTCTTGCTTTGCAACAAGCTCTAAACCAAGTCTTGAAATATGGCTGGCATCAACGGAAAAAAACAATTCTCCTTCGCCTTGGGTGGCTAAAATATATCCTTCAAACCCTAAATCCTCAAACTTACTTTTAGCTTCTACCATGCCTTTTTCAGTAAGAGAAAACGTTCCATTTTCATTTTTGTGAAGAAGCCCATTTTCGACGGAGTACCTATTAAAATTATCGAACCACTCATCTGAGAATTTTAAATTAAATGCAGATGCTGTTTCTTTTAAATCATACTCATTCTTAAACTCTCCTTCATCTGGAATATCTATACCAGCTTCAACTAAGCCAGCTATTTCACCAAGAAGAATCGGTTGAAATTCTTGATAGGTCATATTTGCAGATTTCACCTCAATATAATATTTTTCGTGAAGCAACTCTGCTATGCGATCAAAACCGCTATTTAAATATACCCAATAACCATCATCATCTCCGTTAATTGGTGAAGAATCATGAGAAACAAGCAAACCCATAGGGTTTTCCATTTCATGGCCAAATCTTTTAATCCAATCATCTTCAAATATTAACCCCAGATTATTAGCAACGCGGTTATAATTAACCATGCCATCAACAAGATGGGACGGAGCATCCTTGTCCATAAGATGATCAGTTAAGTTCATCATGCCAATAACCAAAATATCTGAGAATTGCTCAAAAGATATTTTTTTACCCCTAAAGTTTTGTTGAGGTATGCTAACCATTTAAATAACTTCCTTAGTCACTTGTATGAATCTCACATCAAACAAACATTTATTTACACTGCCTAACAATATTTATCATTTAGATCAGATACAAACATTAAAACAAACTACAATCATTAACACCATAGGTTAATATATTAAGTTTACTATTCCAGATTTCCACCCTTTCAAATATGTGCATAAGATCCATTTTAGCTCCGGTCAATATCACCCTTATCACGCTCAGGGCTTTGACGCTGTTCTTTTCTCTCAGAGGACATACGATCCAGATAGGCTTGCTGCCTTTCTTGCGCGGATAATTCAGGATTATTCTCTGGGCGGGATTCATATTCTAATTTTTTGGCTTCCCGCTCTTTTTCTTTATGAGCAACCTCTTGCTCCCGCTGTTTATCCATACGCTCTAAATAAGCCTCCTTGCGCTCATCATCAGACAAAGACATATCATTTTCTGCCCGCTCTGCTATGGGATGATAATCGTAGCCTTTCATTTGAGCTTCTTGTTTTACCTTCTCTTCACGCTGCGCCGCCATATCAGCCAGATATTTCTGTTTTACTTCTTCAGCTACTTTCTCTTTGGTTTTGTCCTGTTCCGGTTCAATCTTATTATCATTAGAACGATCACTATCACGCTGACGTGCTAATACATCCCGTTCAAGCTGATCTTGCTGTCTTTGCTTGATTTCTTCCAGACGTTTATCAGCTTCATAGGATTTTATATTCCCCTGTAGCTTTTCGATCCGTTGTTGCTGTTCTCTGGTTCTTCCGGTAATCGCACCAATAATCCGCTCTATATTGTTACGGTTTTCAAGCTGTGCTTGAAGTGATGCCACCTCGCCCTGCTCCTGTTTGTATTTAGCTGTGCGCTGCGCCGTCACTATGTTGATATTATCAATGTCATTTACCTGACTATACTGCTCTTTAGCATCCATTGGCGGTAAAGATTCTTTGCGCTTAATCTCCTCAAGTGCATCACTTGCTTCTTTTAGGTTTGTTTCTTTGGCCTGTACCTCTGTTTCAAAGGCAGATTTCTTACCTACCATACGATCAATCATGCTCATTGTTTCGAGTTGGTCTTTAGCCTTGTCCAGTTCTCCTTGCGCCTGCTCTACCCTCTTTTGATGAAATGGAAAACTCCCCTCCCCTCTGCCCAAACTGGTAACCCGATTACCAGAAAACCTATTTCCTTCTTCTTGCTCCAAAGCCAAAAGTGCACGTTGCTGTTCAAGCAACAAGACACGCTTTTGATCTTTGAGCTGGGCAGTGGTGCTGCCCATATTGTCATTACTCGCGATGATGGCGCGGTTAATATCGCCGCGCTCGGTCTTGATACCTCGGCGTTCAAGCTGCGTGGCCATATATCCCATTTTCTGGGTTGGCTCTTTTTCAAGCCCCCG
>JAGLKL010000223.1 GCA_023141075.1 Alphaproteobacteria bacterium | reverse complement strand
TAAAGCAAGTATTTCCGTAATTTATGCTTGCTTTAACACTTGATTTTATAAGCAGACAATGCCGTTTGCTCCACTTTTAGGCTTTTGATAACAAAATATAAAATCGTAAGAGCCATTACAGTTTGGTATATTATGGGCATTACTGCCATAAGAATGTTGTCCGTAATCGTTGGGTAAAAGCTGGCAGATATTATATTGGCCGCGTCCCATCCAAACGACTTTGCCAATGCAAAAAACATTGCAGGTATCAGTACATATATCATCAGGATGTACATACTAACTAAGAAAGCTTTGTGTCGCTCAATTTTGCCAATAAGAAGGCTATGATATATAAGACCGTCTCTTGCAATAAAAAATAAAATTGATGTTGTGAAAGCAAAAATCGATCTTAATGCTTTTTGTTGTTCATAGGTAAGATTTGATTGAATTATCGTTGCAAAATACAAAAGCAACAATATAGCCGCACAGCCTACCCAAGCGGGGATGTTCTCAAAAAACCGTTTCCATTCTCTATTCTTAAAAGCATAAATACAACGCCTGTATTTTGACAGGTTACGTGCATCGGCAAAAACAAAAGCATATGTTGATAAAGCAAAGATCATAAAAGAACCAAATAGTTTAAAAGAAATCATATGATTTTTTAAATCCATGGCTGTTAAATTTGCAGTAAAATTTGAACCTATTACTTTTGAACTAAAATATCCTGTTACATAAATACAAAGACTAATCAGAAAGATCAAAAGCACAAAAGGAGAGTTCCTGAACTGTAATTTATCGCGGATATTCTTTTGCAAAGCTATGATTGCCCAGAAAACGAAGTATAGGAGTGATAATATTACGAAGGTGTTTTGATTAACTTCCCAGGAATGCCAGTGTATCATTGGCTCTCCAGCCGCACTAGAGACAGCAATTAAACGCAAAATTCCGTAGGATGCGGCACATCCCAATATAAAAGTGGCAGATGATGTAGCATTTTTGCGCCCTGAATTACTGGATGTTGCCCAAAAAGATACGGTATGCCCCATAATTCCGGTCAAAATTAAGAAAATAATTAATTCTGTTGAGGAAGAAAAAGCGTTGAACAATGTTTCTTCTAGTACCGTATCATCTGCGTAGTGATAGCAATAAGCAATCAAGCTCAGTAGCAGCCCTCCCGTATACCATACGTATGATGTCGAACCGAAGAGTTTTCCTATCGTTAATTCCCATGGGCCTATTGAGGACATTCTTTGGAAATCCCATGTATTAATATTGACTTCACTGCTCGCAGTATGTGCCACTGCATAGTTTCCCCAAACAAATACACAAGTATAATATGCATAAAGAGCAGGTATAAGGATATTTACTTGCCCATGTTCGGGGTCATATATGGCAAAGATAAATATAATTAGAGAAATTATGAAAGGCATACTAATCAGGCGAAACGCTGAGAAGTTAAGCCATAATTGTCTATGAAATTCAGGGGTTATAATAATCATTTTGCCCTTGCCCCGTCGTGCGCCAAGGTCATGTATGCGCCTTGGAGCGTTCTTTGTTTTGGAGAAAATTCGCAAGCCGGGACACCTTCAGATATAAGAAACTTAAGCATTTTTGCTTGTTCTATGTCGTCGCCTTCGAACGTTATTGTTAGAGATGTTTCCATTTGTTTTTCTATGCTTCTGACACCTTCGTACTTTTCAATTAGCGTAATGTGCTTTTTCGATAGTTTTGTAAATGATATTTTTATGGCTGCTTGATGACTTTCCTGATGCTCGGAGAGAATAACGTGAGATTTAATTTCACCATCCCTGATAACCAACATATCGCTGCAATAGTCCTCTAGTTCTGCAAGAATATGTGATGATACAATTATGGTCATACCACTATCGCGCAGACGTATTATTAATTCAGATAATTTAATTCTAGCCTCTGGATCCATTCCTGAGGCAGGTTCATCAAGAAATAAACATTTTGGAGAATGGATAATGGCCAGAGCGACGCCCAGACGTTGTTTATACCCTCGTGATAAGATTCCAGCTTTTTTATCTATATACTCGGTGAGGTCAGTTTCCTCTGCCAGTGCTTCAATTCTCTGCTCAAGAGCCTCTACAGGTAACTTGTGGCACCAACCCATATAAGTAAGATTTTGCCTCACAGTCATATTATTATAAACACCAAATGAATCTGATAGATAACCCATAGCCCTGTGCGCTTCTCTGGGCTTGTCGTGGACATCAATGTTCGCTACATGCACATATCCCGACATTGGTGTTTCTAAACTTG
>JAGLKL010000222.1 GCA_023141075.1 Alphaproteobacteria bacterium | reverse complement strand
TGTGGTGTGAAACATTCGGCAGTTTAGTAACAACCTCCCTGACAAAGCACACTTCTTCTGCCGACTCTTTGCGCAAGCGATGGTCTACACTAAGAGCATAAATCCGGGTTTGCGGAGAAAAAACCCGTACATAATCTGACAAAGCATGGCACAGTGCCATGCTGTCCGCTCCACCCGAAACGCCCACAGCTATTTTTTTAGGCAAATTATTCCCGGCAAAACATGTTTGCATCGTCTTATAAAAACGATCCGTAAAAGCGCTCGCATTTTTCATGGGCTCAATTTATTGGAAAGAAAGCATGTAAGCAAGAATATCATTAATAAAGAAAAAGGCCGCGAAAAATGCACATAAAAATTGGCAATAAATTAGTCGCAACCGATTTTTGCCCTCTCAGTATCGGCACGCTTAAGCACAGGAATGGCAGAATTCGCATAGTCCTTCTTCAACTGCTTAAAAGCAATACAGGCGTCATCGGGCTTACCCATACCAACCAACGACATCCCTAATTTCAATAGGTTACTGGCTGCTTTCGACCCCTTTGGATATTTCTGATACCCTTCAGCAAAAATCCGTGCCGCTCTATCGTAATCCCCGCGCACATAGAATGTTTCACCGTACCAATATTTGGCATTAGAAACCAGATCATCATCCGGATAAGCCTTTATAAATGCTGAAAAAGCTTGCTCTGCGTTATCAAAATCGCGAGCCTTAATATAAGAATAAGCACGATCATAATCCCCTGCCGCGCTACCGGTTGAGGCCAGAACCATATTAGAATTATTATCCGCACTTCCAGCCGTCATATCCTGATCACCTGCAGGCTTGGTATAAGTCCCGAGAGTTTTCACCGTCTCATCTTCAAAAGCCGGAGGCTGCGAAGAACCATCCTGAACAACACTAACCCCGCCATTTTCGTTTAATGGTTTTGCGTATATATCCTGATTATAGCCTTGGCTCTGTGCTATGCCCCCTACATTATGATCCAGATTGTCCGCCGCGCTATCACCACTCGCCGGAGCAAACGCCTGAACTTTCTTGGCGCTCACTGTTTCCAAAAGCTTGAATACCTGATCACGCAATTGACGGATATCATATTGCTGTTCTTCGACTTGCCCGGTCAGTCTTCGGATTTCTTTTTCCAACTGCTGAAAGCGTATTTCCGTTTCTGCTGCCCTATTTACCTGAGCATAAACCGAGCGCAGCGGTGTTGCCACAAATCCGCATACACACACACCAAACAGAATAACCCCTATGACGCCTGCCGTAACAGACACCCCACCACTCATACATAGTCTATCCATATCTCACTCCCTTAAGTTTAATATCTTACGGACTATTATTATAGTTATTAACACCTAACCCCCGCGCCACCGCAAGCTTTTTGCATAATATTCAGGCGAAAAAAGAAAAAACGAAGCGCACACATAATAATTACAGATCGCAATACCACGCGTGCGCATATTATTAACCTACTGAACTTTTGTAACGCTACGGCGATTTTGAGCCCATGCGCCTTCATTGACTCCGGGAACTGCCGGACGTTCCTTACCATAGCTAACTGTTGTAATTCGCGAAGGTGAAACACCTAAAGCAACTAGATAATTCTTTACAGCGCTCGCACGGCGTTCACCCAAAGCAAGGTTGTATTCTCGCGTGCCGCGCTCATCACAATGTCCTTCAATAATAATGCCCATATGCAGATATTGCCCAAGCCATACCGCTTGATTTTCCAGTGTCGTACGGGGTTCCATAGTCAACTCGGAGCTATCTGTATTGAAAAACACCCGATCACCAACATTCACAACAAGATCCGCCTGAGTCCCAGGCACAGGGCCTGCTTCACCGGCATAAAGAGCCGTATCATCTTCCCCAACAATCACACCACCATTCATACCATCCAAATCCATAGCGCCACCGTCATATGTACTGGTACCACATGCCGCAAGCAGAAAAACCGTAGAAAAAATCATAAAATAACGAGCCAACATCGTAATATTCCTTCCTAACTCATAAAAACACGAGAAATCATCATGTAAGCTTCAAACTGCCCTTTAAACCAGACAAACACAAACATAAAGAGAATCCTTATGCGACTCACAATACACGAGTCTTAGAATTTTCTACAGCGCCATGCAAGAGTTTCGAGGAAAACGCTCAATTTTTTTCGTGTATATGACAAGAACTCTCATAACACGGTGACCACACTAACTAGGGTCAGAGCCTATTAATTAACGTCAGTCGCAACTTTTTCTAACGCATTGAAAAACAATAAAATCCGCAA
>JAGLKL010000221.1 GCA_023141075.1 Alphaproteobacteria bacterium | reverse complement strand
TATAGACCCCGTTTTAAAAACGGGGTTGCGGATTGTTTTAAAAACGGGGTTGCAGATTGTTTTAAAAACGGGGTTACGGATTTTATTGTTTTTCAATGCGTTAGAAAAAGTTGCGACTGACGTTACTATAAGAAAATAAGGCGTGTTTATGCCTTACTAGAATTGCCCTTCACTAACTGCTTTCCTGCGGGTTTTAGAAGATTGTAAAGCCATGGTAAGGCGGCTTTTAGTTGCCATGAAAGGGTTTGCACAAATAATATCCAAAGGTTTTGCGGTAAGGATGCCATTTCCAGTATCTCACGGATGATGTATTGCTCTTTGCGACCCTGCCATGCGTTTTGTTGTGATATACCGCCTAATTCGAAGATACATATTGGTTTGTTTGTGTACCGGATGTTTTTGCATTTCTTTAAATAACGCACTGTAAAGTCGTAATCCGAGGCTATTTTATAGCGCAGGCTATAGTGTAGGCGCGTATCGCGTACAATATGACGGCGATAAAGCATAGCCTGATGGTGGGTAAACATGCCCCAGTGAATTTCTTCTTGAGATCGTGCGGGCTTAGCAACTGGTTTTCTGCCGTTTTTGGCTTGCTCAAATGCGTCGCCGTAAACGAAATCCGGGTTTTTTTCGCATATGGGCGCTAGCATATCCAGCGTTTTGGCATCGGCCAGAGCATCACCGGCATTGAGGAAAAGAAGGTAGTGGCCTTTTGCCATCTTAATGCCTGTATTCATAGCATCGTATACGCCTTCATCAGTATGGCTGACAAAGCGAAAAGGATTTTTGTCAGTGCGGGTTGTGCTTCGGTGAGAACGTAGAAATTCTACTGTTTTATCGCTGGAACCGCCATCGATGACCAGCCATTCAAAATCTTCAAATTCCTGTATTTTTAGCGAATTATACGTCTTTATAAATCCCGCATAATTGTTCAGTGTCACGGTAATGATGCTAAATAGCGGGAAGTGTTTAGGGTCTAAACCCATAGTTTTTATCCATTCTGCGTATAATGCATCATTATTAATGAAAGCTACTATGAGTTAAACCATTAATCGCGAATATCGTCAATGAACACTGCCGTAACAGCCAGATTGCTTAGTATTTGGCCGACTTCCCTAGCACCTTCAATAAAGTCGAACGGCTTGGGATCGCGGGGGACGACAATGGTTGAGCCAGGCGGGATAAAGATGGGTTTATGGTTCCATGTATTGACCTGTAAAGGTTGGGCGCTGCCATCGGGGTAAAGCACAAAAGTGCGATTTTTATCTGCGTGAAACGTAAAGCCACCGGCTTGGTGAATGTAATCGAGCGGGTCTTTATCCTGTGTGAACTGTAAAGCTGAAGAAGAGAGGACTTCGCCACTGACGCGTACGCTTAAAGGGCGTTTGGGAATATAAAGGCGGTCGCCATGTTCCAGCAGCATATCCAACTCAGGTTTTACAGTTAGTATGGCCGGATCTGCCTCGATGGTAATGCGACCGACAGCCTCGATATTTTCCAGCTCGGAAGCCAGAGAGCGCACCATTTCGATTTGTGTAGCATCGGGTCGGTCTTTGTCGTTTTTGATCGCGGCGGCAAGAGCACGCTGCATGTCACGTGCTGCTTTGCGAAATTTGAGCTCCTCAGAGCGGCGTTCTGATTCCCGGGAAAATATAGCACCGGGTGCGTAGGCTTGTTGCGTGATGCCTCCTGCACGCTTTATGAGACTGGAAACGTTATCGCCCGGAAGCAGGTCATATTCGCCGGGGTGAGGTATTTCCCCTCTAATGTGCACGGTTTTTTCTTCAAGCTTACGGTGTTTTTGGTTTACGCGCACACTGTCTCCGGCGGAAAGCGTGTAATGAGTAGCCGGGGTATCGTTCAGGCTGATAATTATGCGCTGCGTTTTCGGGTGGTCTTGCGTTTGTCCTGTGCTACTAAAGTTAGCCGAGGTTATTTCTACGGAGTCCGGATTGCCCTCGAGGGTTATACCACCGGCAACAGCCAGAATATTTTCAAGGGTAATTCCTTGTGCGACAGGGTAGTTTCCGGGACGCAAAACAGCTCCCCGTACGTGTAAGGAATGCTCTTTCAGGTAAATTTTTAGGGCTTCGTCTTTTTTTAAAATCTTGTCAGTAAATTTGGTATTTTCTTTGATTTTCTCGCTTTGTTTTGTGTCAGAGGTGTACGCCTCAAAAAGCCTTTTAATATCTTGGTTAGAGAAGAGTCTTATCACGTCATTTTCAGCAAGATTCATGTCAAATTCATTTTTCAATACAGAACGAACCGGAAAACTTAAAAACCGGGTCGATAATTGCTCTGTGTCCCATCTTTCGATTACGCCGAATAG
>JAGLKL010000220.1 GCA_023141075.1 Alphaproteobacteria bacterium | reverse complement strand
TTAAACATGCAACGGACGACCACGAAAACCAATCAGCACCCATAATATCCAATGCTTCAGAAGTATCCGGGGTGTAATCATATATAATACTATCGGTCATCTGAGTCTCCTGCCTGTTTTTTATAATAAGTGTAAAGCGACATCAACGCAGTTTTGAAAACCATTTGGGCTGCTACAGAATGCATTACAACCACAAACAAACTGAAAAACATTACAAAAAATGTCTTGTCTAAATAAGGAAAAAGATCAATAGGAAATTTCATTTCGAAAAAATGTGATATAAGTCCTGGACGAAAAAGAAACACAGCAAAAATTATAGTAAAAAAAGGCACAAAATGCAGTCTGTGCCATTCAAATTTTTCTTCACCTTCGGGGTCTTGCCGTAGAATATTATATTCAGAAAACCTGATATTTTTCTTAAACCAAAGCCCGTAATAAACTAGACTTAACAAGAATAAAGGCCCTGAAAAATTGATAAGATATGCATATAACTCCAAAAAAATTTCATGTTTTGAATAAACTATAAGATTTGGGAAAAATCCCGCATATCGATAAAGACAACAAATAGAAAATACAATTATTCCGGAAATTATGGACAAATAACGCAAATCGTGACCAACACGATAAATGATGTAATAATCCGGCTCGTGAACCCACTCAGATTTCTCAATATTGCCTGCCTGCCAAAAAAACTTACTCGGTTTCCTCTTCTCCTTTGGCGGAATAGACCATAGTTTTTCAATAAAAGAATTTTCTCTCATCTGCATTTCCCCATTAATCTTTGCGACACTACCACATTTTGCGCCTAAAAAATCCGAAAGAGATTAAACATGCAGCGGACGACCATGCACAGCCAAAGCAGCTTCTTTTACCACTTCGCTCAAAGTAGGGTGTGCATGGCAAGTTCTGGCAATATCCTCAGCCGTTCCTTCAAATTCCATAACACTGACCACCTCTTGAATTAAATCGCCAGCTCCCGGCCCGATAATATGAGCACCCAAAACACGATCGCTCGATGCATCGGCCAGCACTTTGACAAAACCATCCATCATACTCATAGCACGCGCCCGACCATTGGCCATAAAAGGAAACTTGCCGACTTTGTAATCAACGCCCTCTTCCTTCAAAACCTCTTCTGTCTTGCCCACGCTTGCCACTTCAGGCCATGTGTAAACCACGCCCGGAATAAGATTATAGTCGATATGCCCGCTTTGCCCTGCCAGCATCTCAGCCAAAATCACACCTTCATCCTCTGCCTTATGCGCCAGCATCGGCCCGGCAATCACATCGCCAATCGCATAAATCCCTTCCACAGAAGTTTCAAAGAAGTCATCAACAATAATGCGGCCACGTTCATCAAGATTCACTCCGGCTTTATCAAGCCCCAACCCTTCCGTATAAGGCTTGCGACCAATAGCCATAAGAACAACATCAGCCTTCAACTTCATAGCCTTTCCACCGGCAGCAGGCTCGAGCGCTAATTCAACGCCTTTTGCCGTCTTCTTGGCGCTTACAACCTTGCTGGAAAGTTTGAAAGATAAACCCTGCTTTTCAAAAATCTTTCTGGCCTCTTTGCGCAGATCGTTATCCATGCCCGGCAATATATTGTCCAGAAACTCAACAACAGTAACTTTAGCTCCAAGTCGCCGCCAAACCGTACCCAGTTCAAGGCCAATCACACCACCGCCAATCACAACCATGCTCTTTGGCACTTCAGAAAGTTCCAGCGCTCCCGTAGAAGACACAATCTTTTTCTCATCAATCTCAATTCCGGGCAAAGAAATAACATCCGAACCCGAAGCTATGATAATGTTGTCGGCCTCATAAGTGTTTTTACCGACAGTAACCTTGCCGGATTCAATAATCTTGGCTGTCCCTTCAATATGCGTAATCTTGTTTTTCTTGAGCAAAAATTCGATGCCCTTGGTATTAGCACCAACCACACTGTCCTTATGCTTCATCATGGCTTTAATATCTAACTTGGGAGAAACCTTAATGCCCATATTTCCCATGTGAAGCGCTGCATCCTCATATTTCTCTGAAGCATGCAACAGTGCTTTCGATGGAATGCACCCGACATTCAAACACGTCCCGCCCAAAGTCTTGCGCTTTTCCACCACAGCAGTCTTCATCCCCAACTGCGCACAACGAATAGCCGCTACATAGCCTCCCGGCCCGGCACCAATCACAAGACATTCATATTTCTCATCCATTGCAAATACTTTCTATGTTTAGAGGAAAATCCTCGCCTTTTTGTTGATAGTCTCTCTCTAATCCCGTGGCAAGGCCAAATAAGAAAACGTCACAAGAAGATCCTTTTTTAATTTTATTGTTACCAAAGGCTATATAATGCCAGTCGCAACTATTTTATTTTCT
>JAGLKL010000022.1 GCA_023141075.1 Alphaproteobacteria bacterium | reverse complement strand
TCCATCAAATTAAGCTGATATTCAATCCCGTCTTTGGCAGTATAAGCAAGGCGCACTGTCTGTGCTTTAATGGTAATGCCGCGCTCGCGCTCAATATCCATGTTATCGAGGACTTGTTCACTCATTTCGCGCTCTTCCAGCCCTCCGCAGGTTTGGATCAACCGATCAGCCAGAGTGCTTTTGCCGTGATCGATATGGGCGATAATCGCAAAATTTCGGATGTGTTCTAATTTCTTTGTCATGAGCACGGAAGATAAGGATTTTTAGCGCTGGCGGCAATGAAAAACATGTAAAGTTTTTTTTACAAGTTGTGAAAGCCATCTGAAGTGCGACGGGTTACGGTAAACACTCCATATGGCTTGATTCTTGTGTTTTACACACAGACACTATACTATGAAAGAAAGTGGGAATTCACAATGCCGGAGTCTAAGCAAGATATGTTGACCAGATATTTTAACCGCGCGGTAGAATATCCCAATGTAAATAATGATAATTTTAAACAATCTTTTATTATAGCTGTCGGTAAAGATGAAGCTGAAAAAGCTGATCCGGCAATAATTGTAGACGACAACAATTTCTCTTTTCAATCTTCAAACCACAGCATCCGACTTGCAGGAGCAACAAAAGATGTCGATACGTACGATGTTACAATTAAAAAAGAAGATGGAGAATCGGCTACATTGCATGATCGCGTGATCTTAGTAGGATTTGGATCAAATTCTGCACCTGAGATACTGAAAACAAAATTTAATGACTTTATTACGGATACAGAAAATCCAGAAGATAATCAGATTGTTGTTATGCAAGGGAACTTGCAAAGTCATGTTGTTGTTGCCGCTGCTTTTTATAGTGATATAGGACCTGTTCCTGCAACATTGCATCGAAAAGAGGGCGATAGTGCATCGGTTACAATAGGTTTTTATACTCAGGAACAAGCCGAAAAGATGACCGGTACAGAGCAAAGCTATGCTGGGGTTGAGATAGACACAGATATAATACTTAAAGGTGGCGCTAAAATAAAAAACCCATTGGCTTATGTATCCGTATGGGGAGCATTGACAAATAAAGATGGAGAATTAATGGCAAACCCAAGCATCCCTCAACAAACAGATTTGCCAAGAGTTTCAACCAAAGAGGTCATTGAATATGCTATGAGCATAACAGACTCTAAAATGAATGACATAAAACCATACATAGAAGCGCATTCTATGGGACTTCCCGGACTCGGCTCTACAGAAATAACTGAAAAAGAAGAGACACGTTATATCAGAACAGATAAACTAAGACAGCACGCCACACCCTGCAATGTAATCGGAACACTTGTTTTTCCACCGTCCATTTACAATGATACTCCATCTGCAAATGCTCCAGAACCTACATTTCGCACAGAGACAAAAAGTAATATTTCGAGAGAAAACCTTCTGGATTTAGAGTAACAAAAGATTTTCAACAATATGAAACAGAATTGCGTGATAACTATCAATGTAGGTTCTAAAAAAGTGTAAAGATAAAGCGCAATATACGCGAGGGACAAGACCTGTGAGAGATCAGCCTGAAAAACAAGAAAAAGCCGAAAAACAAGAAAAAGTTCAAGAGCCTGAGTTACTTGAGCATTCCTATATGGAAGAGGAGGGCGATAGCGCCACGCGTCCGCCTTATATCTTTCTTGCACTGATTGCTTTTGTGCTCTTCTCATTCATCTGGAAAGGGTTTATGAGCAGTGGCTCAAGGGATGAGGAAAAAGACGTACTGCCTATATCTAAATCTCAGGTGGCGGAGCATGAAGATATGATGAAGTGAATGCTGCGCTGCGAAAAAATAAAAGCAGACGTTTCAGCACGCCTGCTTATATCAAAAATAAGAAGGATAGATTTGCAAGAATTAAGGCTTACGCCATTCCGCCGGGACCACAGAAGTCAAATGTGTTTTCAGCGACATTCTGCTCAGGAGCAGCCGCATTAAGGTCTTCAACTTCACCTGTTGGATTGAAGCCGACGGAAATCTTATTTGCCCCGGCAAAAGCGTTCCGTAACTCGGATAGTCTGGCAGCATCCGTAAAAACACCCGTTGTAGTCATATCGTCACTCCTTTTTTTATTACTGTTTTCGCATTTCCCTGCTCAAAACATTTTGTCTGTTTATTTACAGCTTTCTTCTTACTAAGTCCTATGAATGATGAGTGGAATGTACTGGCCTTCTTTTGGTTCTCCAGTCTTGTCATCAATCAAAACCATTAACATCTGATGCGTGTTTTGCATATTCTTTGACATTGTCCTTGTCACCGGCAAACCCGAATCTCTCATTTCCCCTCCATCTAAGACAAAATCCAGCATACACGTACCAAGATCAAATTCTAGCCAAGATATGTCTGACTTAAACGGCTTATTGTAAAATACGGCACACTTACCATCTTCTCTAACAGCCACATCTATTTGTAGTTTGCTATTCTCATCAACGCCGTAAACAAAATCAACTAAGGTACCAGTCTTAGGTTTATTATCACTCTCTGCTACAGGCTCGTCCGTCATCCCGTCTTAATTCTCATTTCTTACATATATTATATAATGTTCGCCAGAAAAAAGCTTGTTTTTTCGAAACTTTTTTTTCCTTTTAATTCACAGTTTTAGTAATCTCCGGTTCCTTTATTTTTAAGGGAACTTCAACACCGTCAATCGCTTCACCATTTTCAGTCCTGATAATAAACAAATCTTGTTCTTTTGCAATATAGGGACGAACCAGCCATTGAATTCTTGCACCTAAATCCAGACGCTGCCGGTCATTTGTAACAACGGTTACGTGGCATGTTTCAGGATCATATTCCAGATGATCGATCGTACAGCCCAATTCCGGCCCGTGAAAAATATAGTTCACGTCGCGTTCACGATCGCAATAAATGTCGAAATCTTTGGTACTTTCGAACAGCTTAGTGCGTCCGGCGCCAAACCCAGAGCCCCAGTCATCGCCCATACTTTTCGGAGATTTGGGCGTCGCACCATTATTATTTTTTTCATCAGACATAAAAAGATCAGCCAAGAACGGCATATTATCATAGTGTTGTAAGGGATTATAGCCTGTAACACTTAATAGAATCATAACACTAACCTTATTATATGGGAAGTCATTACCTTCTTATCCACCCTAGGCGACAAAATTGATTATTATTGACCCGATGCTTTCGCATCCACCCCGGAAAATTCTTTTTCCAATGCCTTTTCAACGATGCCTTTATTGGCATAATATGTAACATTAATAGCATTCTCGCCTAGGTCAATTCCGTTGATTTTCTGAATTCTGATTTTACCTTCAATATCATTTTCAACCACACAGAGATCTTTAGGTAGGTTTACTCCAGGGCCGGCCAATAGCGCATCTCTATCTGCAATCTCATTAGGGATGAGTTTGTCATGAACGTGCCCATCAACTCTTGCAATGATTTCTTTTTTTACATTCTCTGGAATATTCAGGTTAAGGCCTTTGCCAACTTTCCAGTTTTCCATGTTAACAACCTTGCCTTTATCCTGAGGCATACCGCCTTTTTGGTCTTGAACGATCACGCCTTCAGGGTAGTAAACGACAATATCCCTGACAATATTGCCTTCTTTGTCTGTAATGACAGGGAGATTCGCATTTGAAGCAGTAGGAGGTGTTTCACCTTTAGCCGCATTGTCTCCGGTATATTGGCGATTTGTAGGAACACCTCTCGGTCTATGGCTCAAGCCGCTGCTGCTTTGTGCACGGGCAGTTCTTGCTTTTGCATGATTGGTCATTTCTCGACCAACTTTGCCTGAACGATTGATGAGGTAGAGGCCCATAATACCCATAATACCCCACTTGAAAAGTCTATTCATCTTATTATCGAAGAACAGGCTGTTTATGCTGTTTAGCGCAATCAAACCGCCAAAGCCGATCGCTACATGTTCAGCAATATTATAAGCAAGACGACTTTTTTGGCTTCTGGCACCCATTTTTGCGTCATGCCAACTGTCCCCTATGCTAGCTACAGTTCTAAACACTGCCCGTGCGCCTTTCACGAGAAGGTTTGGTTGGCCATCCTCGCCGCTTCCGGCAATCCCGGTAAGAATGCCACCGCCACCGCCCTCAAGATCTTCATAAGCTTTATTGCGCTCATATCTATTGCTATAGCGGTATGTATACGCATTATTACCTTTGATTTTAGCGCCATCACCTTCCAGAGGGACAATTCTCGCTTTGGCATCCAGAACGGTAGCTTCCAAAAAGCCTTTGGCGTCTACTTCTCCTGCCTTAAGGATCTCAACACGATTTTCAAGTGCAGAAAGTTTCCCTGCCATATCTCCGGCACCGGCACTGGTATTAATTGCATGGATCTCTTTTTTCAGATCATCGACTTCGCTTTTTGTTTGCTTTAATTCCTCATATCTGTCCAACAAAGTCCTTTGCGCTAGTTTAGCGTCATCGATACCCGGCAAGACGGACATTCGCAGAATATTATTAATGCCATCAGCTTTATTTCCTTTGCCTTGATCGATTAAGTCATTGCGCAGCGTAACGGCTTTATCTCCCACGTCTGACAAACGATCGATGACTTCCTGAGCTCCCGATTTATCTTCATCCGGGATCGTACCGGTGTACTGTTTTACAAGGATAAGAGCGTTATCTGCTTCATCGCACAGTCTCAAAGCCACCTTTTTTTGCTCGGCTAGCTCGATTTCCCAAGGCTCTTTTGGTTTTTCTTCAACTTTTTCCTTTTCCTTTTCCTTTTTAACTTGTTTCTCTCCGGGTTCAACTTTTTCCTTTTTAACTTGTTGCTCTTCGAGCTTATTATTGACAGATACATAACAGGTTTTCGCCAAAGACTGGAACATCGGGACAGCCTCATCGTTTGTCATACCGAGGCCTTTGGCAAGCTCTATTGTGAATTCAATAGCCTCATCCTTGGTCAATGGTTTGCCATCGTCCACCTTTTTTTCTAAGTCTATGCTAAACTTTTTAATATGTTTGATATTTTTGCTGTCAAAAATATCAAAGCGAGTGCTTTTAACGGCTTCAATTTCTTCATCTGTGTCAAAAGTTGTACTAGCGAGCCCCCGCCATTTAGGAAGAGCTTTCAGTAGGTTGCCTTTATTGCCATTCATATAGTCCCAAAGAAAGTCACGCACAGATTTAGGCACACTCTCCATATCTGATCCATTAAGGAGAGAGACAAGAACAGACTGTAAATGTTTGGGATCACTCGCCATATGATATCAACCCATTATCACTAATACATTTATTATAATTATACTTAAGGAAATAGTACCGGAAATGGGTGTGTTTTGTCAAATTTATTCTTTATTTATTATGACTTAAACACCTCGGCCCAAAGAATTATCAGCACCTTTTTGAAGAGCATTGTTCGCAGCAGCAAATTGTACGTTTCCGTCATCACCTATAAATATACCCTTTGATCTGTTGTTATATTGATTTCTTATAGTGTCACCTGCATCAGAAGTAGCACCAATATCACCCCAACCCTCACTCATTTTTTTTCTAAAAGCATCGTCCGGGGTTTCTTGCTTTTTTTGAGAACCTAGTGCGGCATCATCCCAATTCTTACTCATTTTTTCTCTCAAATCACTGTTCGGGGTTTTCTGCTCTTCTTGAGAACCCGGGGCGGCATCATCCCAATTCTCACTCATTTTTTGTTTCCAATCGTCTGAGATTATTTCCGGTTTCTTTTCCCCCCACGATAATATATCGTCCCATGTGTCTGTTGCAAGCTCATCGACCTTGAAATGGGTATATGAATTTACTGGATCACTTATCCATCCTGGATTAAAGTCTTCGTTACCGGCAAGAGACCAAATACCGCCTGTAGTTGCTCCTAAACCATATGTGAGACCTCTGAACGCATATTGAAATGGTAAGTGCAAAGCATATAAGCCCAGTCCGACAGGTTTTACGGCGTATTCGCTAGCTACCTCGACAACGGCTCCGGCAGGTTTTCCGATGTAGTTGTTAAGGTGTTCGCCAAGGGTCGGGTCTCTTTCTCCTCTTGCAACGGCAGCAGCATTCAACGATTTATCTTGCAGCTTTTCTGCAAGCCCATCGAGCTTGTCATGGGTATATGGATTCACCAGATTATTTATCCATCCGGGATTATAACCTAGGGTTGTAACTGCTCCAAAAGCAGATGCGGTACCTTTGGAGAACCATTTCAATGGCGTGTACATATCATATAAGAATTGTCCGCCAAGTTTTGCCCCGAAAATTGCAGGATCCTCTTTATCATCTTTGTCGGTAAACACGTAACTGATACCACTCTCAGCAGCATTAGCGGTCGCATAGACACCAGCTACTCCCAGGCCAAATTCAACGGGTTTGACCGGAAATGGCCAGTTTATAAGCTCTGACTGCCAGTTACGCGGGTCAAACACCCACGCCCCCGAACCCCGGTAGGCGATACGAAAAGGCGTTTTTAGCCAACCGTGCCCGGTATTATACTCTCTTCCGACAAAGTTTTCTCCGTCTTCCACGGCCGTCTTCAACGCCTCCTTGTCGCCAGCCTTATACTTGATGTCCGCGCCGGTAGCCCAGTGATAGCCGCGTTTGATGTGATATATTACATGTCCCCGCATCTCTTTGGCTGCCGGGTTTGACATGCCGCCGAACTTCGTGACCCAGTTGTAAGGGACACGGACAGCATTGAAAGGAAGGAGGAGGGTGCTGCTTACAGGTTTAGCAGGGTTGAAAATAGATCTCCAGTTAAACAACTCTTTTTCGGCAATATCCTTTACCTTGAATCTTATCGAATCAAAACCGTATCTGCGCGCCATATCCCGCGGACCACCGATGTAGTCATTGTCACGTGAATACTGGTACATGTCTCTCAGGTTTCTAAGAGCCTCCTTCATATATTCATCGTCCGTTACCTTAATCAGGTCGTCTATCGCCACGGTGACGCCTTCGGGTGTTGTGTTTAAGACGGCTGTGCCTTTTTTCCAGTCCGTAAGCAGAGCAACCATATTTTGTATGGCTTCCCCTTCTTCCCTGTAGAAAAGGTTATCCAGAAGACTGTGGATAAAATTCTTGTTCGGACCGTCGTCCCATGGTATGTCTTTGGTACCGGCTGGATTCACAAGGGCGTCATGAATTCTCAGCGCGTTGAACATTTTAGCGCCTACGTTATCCCTTGGAGCAACGCCCGTAGATACTGTTCGTGTCTTGGGATTGTGAGCAAAATAGGTTATACCTTCCACGAGTTCATGTTTTTGCATCCATCTGACTTTGTCCGGGCTGAGTTTAAAATTACCGTTCTTTTTAAGAGCAAAGCCACCATCTGCGTCTACGGCTATATTGTGTCCATATTTCCGTATAGCATAATGACTTCCCATGGTTCTTCCGATACGGCTTTCGGTCATTATTTGTGCACAAATCCTCCCGTCTTTTATCTTATCGCGGAGAAGAGGCTGCTTGCCCATGACTTCTTCTACCTCATCCCTCATTTCTTTCAGATATTGGTTGTCATTACCAACCTTCAGATAAGCGTCAGCGGTATCAATCTGGTTGTTAACCCATTTCCTCAGTTGGTTCCGGTGGTTAGGAGCCATCTTTTGTGTCCTCCCCCCACCGGCACCCCACATACCGTTAATGAATCTGTATTTTGTTTTGTCATCAACGAGTTTAATATTTTCGATATTTTCGCGCAGTATGAGCATTTTTCTCTTATAGTTGCTCAAACTTTCCCGAAAGCCGTCGTCATTCGCAAATTTTGTACAAACTTTCTCCATTTCATCCATGAAATTTTCCGGTACAATGTCTACGCCGTCATATTTTCCAGAAGTTTCGAGGGCACGGGAAACTTTGTTCATTTCGCTTTCAAGACTTGTAAATTGCTTAAACGCGCCGCTTTTTACGAGATGCTTATTAGCATAGTTTATCCGTGGCTTTATATGATTTTGGGAAATACCAAAATTGGGAAGGCTGAGGCCGGGACGACGCAAATCGCCGGAAAATGTGTTTTTTAACGTAATCCGCGACTCGTTGAAAGCGACAGCATAACTTCTCCACGCGCCGCCAGTCACTTGCCACCATGGCTTCTCTGCAAGAGGTGTTATTTTAGCGGCCTCGGCCAGTTCTGCCTTTGTTAACGGTGGATCACCGGCACCACCACCACCACCACCACCACTTGTACCTCTTGGATCGGCACCACCACTTTTACCACTTGGGCTGGCACCACTACTACCGCCACTGCTCGGATTAATTACGTGTGTAGATACATCAGAATTTTTGCCAGAGCGCGTTTTCTTAAGTTCAGATTCCCAAATATCACGTGCTGCCTGCTCCATCTCTATTGTTGTGAGGTGCTCGAATCTGGGATTAGCACGTAACCTGTCCTCGATTTTTCCGAGAGACTCATCTCTTTTGGCAAGTTTTTTGTAATGGTATTCGGCCAGACTTCCGAGCATGGAGTCATTGACATCAGCTATACCGGCACCTTCTTTTACCAGTTTTGTATTAATCCCTAACTGAACCAACGCATTGTCCAGTTGGTCTTTGGTTAATGCAGCGGCACTCGCAAAGTGTACGTCTAAAATCTCACCAAAGTCACGTAATTGTTCGAGTCTATCACCTTCAAAAAGAAACTTTACATCATTACTGCGGAGGAATTCTTTTTCTGACTTTTGAAGAGGCACATTGTCCTCTTCAAGCTTTTTCATCCAGTCGTCGAAAGCTTTTGCCGGGTCATCACCAGTAGAGCCTTTAAGGCCTTTTACAAATGTATCAAAGTGGTCGCTAACTTGGCGTCCCAAGACGTTTTTACCGGAGCTTCCAATGAAGCCCCATGCAAATCTTAGTAAATCTTCAGGACTATTTGCCATAAGACATTAACCTATATATCACGTAATACATTAATTTATAATTATAACCTAGACAAATAGTACCGGAAATGGTGGCAGTTTGTCAAGATTATACCTCTCTAATTAGCTGAGAAGACTATGTTTCATAAAACTATCTATGTCCGGCTGAGTAATATTTTTCTGAGTAGTTCTTATATCCAGACCGGCGTGTATTTTATCACCTGTTGCCTCGTTGCTAAATTCATACTTTATTTCTTGATGGTTGTCACCATCAGGTGACCCGGAAGTGATTGATTTAGAAGAATTTCCGCCTGTTGCGGAAGTCTTGAAATTACCCCTTAATATCCTCTCGTGAGTTTTATCTATAACGCTGTCATCTTCAGTAGCACCGGAAGCGCGTTTGTAGAGATCCTTACCTTTGGCTTCCTGCTGCTCGGCTCCTTTTTTGTAAAGATAATAATCAACCGACATCATGCCTCCGCCACCAATAACCTCCATTGCCGGGTTTTCGAGAGGGTCGGCAAACCGGAAGCCTTTATACGCACCAATTTTTGATCTCTCTAAGATATTTCGCCCATAATTTAATTGTTCACGTGGAATATTATCGGCAAGTTTCAGGGCATCATCGACAGAAAAACCTTCATGACCAATACGATCAGCAGCTTCGTTAACACCGTCATCAAGTTTTGTCTGGAGTTTTTTGTATGATTTGTCCCATTTATTTACCGCTTTTTGAACAACCCTGCTTGTGCCATCACTTGTTTCTTTTATTATTTTTTCTGCTCTTATAATTTTTTGCGCAGGGGTTTCCCACATAGGCAATTTGGCAAACAGACCTCTAATACCTATCGGGTCAACAAGTTTATGGGTGATGTATTGTTCCATATTTTTAGCGTTTATCGCACCGCGCAAATCTTCCACAGGCACTTGTTTCACTTTGGAAGAAATATTCCCGGGGAGGCTTTCAAGCCATGTGCGAGCCGTCTTTCCAGCTAAGATATTTTCGGCTCTCTTTTCATATTTAGCGGCTTTATTGAACAATTTCGCCGCAGGCACGCCCGTTTCTGCTATTTTATTGGCTTTATTCGTCAGCTTTTGCGCTTTTTCAAACAACTTGACAGCATCGTTGATGCGGTCACTCGCTCTAACCACCTTCAACGATCTTGTCGTTATACCAAGAGCGCCTTTTGTGCCACCTATTATCGTGCCGCTAAGTCCGGCAGTTCCTACAAATGCACCGGCATCAATTATCACCGTGCCAACACCTTTTGAGAACCATTCCGCATCGGCATAAGGGTTTCTGATCTGTACGCCGTCTTCATCTATGATTCGTTGCTGTATTGGGTCGGTAAACTGGACAAGCGCTTGGGCTTTTTCTGTTATAGAGAAGAACCCGCCTTTATCTTCCAACACAATATCAGTACCGATGACGGCATTGGAAAGTTTATTCGCTCCCATTGCCCACACATCGGTGGATACGAATGAGACAACATCGGCAACCATAGTAACGGAAGAAACAAGGGCGTCAGTTGCGCCTTGTCCCAAAAGAGATCCAGCTCGACCCGGATCGTGTTCCAATAGGTCACCGAATGTTTTTGCGCCGTCAACAACCCGAGTGCTCCATCCTCGATGCTCGACGAATTTTTTCATTTCTGTGATAGATTCGCTGTCTTGATCCAGCGCTGCAAGCTTTGCACCCCAGAAACCATCATTTTCTGGGGAGAGAGTATTTTCTGTTCTTTGTTGTTCGGTGTCTGACATTCACCATCCCTTATAATCAACCCCGCGCTAAAATTCGTTTAATCTCTGTTATCACTGCATGGTTTCTAGCTCATATCAAGAGCCGGATTGTAATCTCGATCATCATCAACGTGTGCACTTTTTTCAACGTCTTTACGTGGGCTGTCATTTTCATCAATTCCAAGCACATCCATTCCAAATTCCTTAATCTTATCAAAATTCATGAAAGAAAATGCGCTCAAAGCCATGAGAAGGAATGGACCCGTAAAGCCTGTACCAAATAACTTTTTGGAAACGAGGGCTAAAAGACCTGCCCCACCGGCACCCCAAAGAGTTCCTTTCCAGTTAATGCCTTCGTCACTATTTCCACCAGAGATAGCAGAGCCAAGCTGACCAAGATAGTCACCATCATCGTTACTATTTTCACCAGATAATGAAGAGACAGCTTTATTTGCAGCTTTTTTTGCAACGTTACCGATTTCTTCTGTAATACTGCCTTCTCTGCCAGTTGCATCTTTTCCGGTTGCCATTCTGCGGGTAAAATCCACTGTATCGACACCTAAGCCAGCGCCTTTTTTAACAAGTCCAATAGCGCTTCCCCCGACGTCTACCGCTCGATTAAAGGCACCACTAAGGTCATATTCTCCTTTCGGACGTAAAATTCGGTTCCAGGCGTTTACAAACTTGTCTCTGTATGCAACGACAGTACCTGTACCCGCTACAGCCAAAAAAGGAAGAAATATGCCCATAACTAACGCCCTCCCATGATAAACGTTGGAAGGGTCACCGCGACTCTTTTATCGAACATATGTAGAATATTGGACATTCCGCTATCCTTATATCACCTTGATTATAGCACAGTTTCTGCGCTTTTTTATACTTGTTACTGAAAGTATAGGCTATGTGAGGCAAAAAAGGCAAGTTTTTTTATGGTTATTCAAACGGATGATAATGATTAATTCCGAAATCGGTTGTTTTTGACCGATCATCGGTTGTCAGTCCCATTATTTCTAGAGTTTAGACTCTAGTGGTTAAAATGGCGCAAACCGGTAAAGACCATGGCCAATCCGCGCTCATTAGCAGCATCAATCACTTCTTTATCACGGATAGAGCCTCCCGGCTGGATCACTGCGGTAACGCCTGCATTTGCAGCGGTCAGCAAACCATCAGCAAAAGGGAAGAACGCATCTGAAGCCACGACAGAGCCGGTTGTGAGCGGCTCATCCCACCCGGCATC
>JAGLKL010000219.1 GCA_023141075.1 Alphaproteobacteria bacterium | reverse complement strand
TGGATATAGCGGCTTTCTTCACCTACAAATTCGGCAACGCTTGTTAAGAAGGCAATGACATCGTGTTTGACCTCTTCTTCAACTTCATTGATGCGATCAACATCAAAGTCGCCTTTTTCACGCAAAGCTTTGGCGGCACTTTCAGGGACTATGCCAAGTTCTGCCATTTTCTCAAGTGCCAGTGTTTCAACTTCCAGCCAGATTTTGAATTTGTTTTCAGGTTCAAAAATGGATGACATCTGTTGGCGAGAATAACGAGGTATCATAATAAACTTTTTTCCCTTTATTTTTTCGCAGTCTAAGTTACTCCTCACGGCGCTGCAAGGGAATATAGATTTGTGTATTGCCGTGGCTTATTATTAACGATGTAGCGTTTGTTTCTGATTGATACTTGAGGCGGGAGGTGGCGTTCTTCAAAATAGTCATAAGCATATTTTAAATTTTTCCAGAAGGGATACCAGCGCGAATAGCGGCGCATTGCCATGTTGTCTTCTGTCATACGGAATGGAAAAATATGGATGGGGATGGATTTGTGCCCGTATTTGAAGTTTTGTTCTACGATTAAATAGATTTCGGCAATATTTTTGTTGGACATTGCCAGACAGCCATTTGAGACGCAGGAGCCGTGAATCATGAGAGCTGATCCGGTGCGCCCGTTGGAACGGTCATACTTGTTGGGATAGCCGATGTTAAAGGAAAGGAAATATTTGCTGTTCGGGTTAAGGCGGCTTTGCGTGACATCGTAGAACCCCTCAGGAGTTTGCAAATCACCCTCCTTCAATTTCGGGCCAAGCGTGCCGGATTTATTGCAGATATCATAAGAGCGGAAAAGCTCGAACTCGTTGCGGTATGAGTTTTTTATCCATAACTCAAGCTTCATTTCGCTTTTGAAAGCCCGGATATACATGGGGTTGTCCATACTCATTCCGCGCATGACCATTTCGGTACGCAGGACGGAAAAGTTTTTTTCGCGGATGTTTTCAAGTTGTTTATTGTAGCCGTAAGTTCCAGAGCGCGGTTCGTTATTTGAGGTGATGCAGCCGCATAAAAGGAAGCTAAAGCACAACAGAAAAGTTTTAAGAAGGGTATATGGCGTGGTTTTAGGGACTAAACACCTAGATAATCCGTTCATATTAATCCTTCTTGCTTAAAGGAGAAATGGCTGCCGTGTGCCATGACAATATGATCGTGAATCGTGACGTTAAATGGTTTGGCAGCTTCAACGATCATTTTTGTCATCTCAATATCGGCTGGTGATGGTTTGGGGTCTCCGCTTGGATGATTATGCATTAAGATCATCGCTGTGGCACCAAGTTCCAACGCGCGCTTCATAATTTCCCGTGGATAGGCGGGGGTGTGGTCGACTGTGCCGGAAACCTGTATTTCATCGGCGATGAGCATGTTCTTTTTATTTAGGAAAAGGATGCGAAAATGTTCTCTGGTTTCGTGATCCATGCTCATATGGCAGTAATCCATCAGCCGCGTCCAGTTATTAAGGACAGGTTTTTCCATTAGCTCTTGTTTCATCATACGATGGGCAATGGCGGTGATGGTTTTAATGGCTGTAGCTGCGTTCTCGCTCATGCCTTCCATCTGGGATAGTGAAGCGTGCTGGGCGTTCATAAGAGCGCTGAGTGAGCCGTAAGATTTGAGGAGTTCTTTGGCTAGAGGCTTAACATCGCGCCGAGGGATAACTGTGAATAAGATCAGTTCCAGTAATTCGTAATCCTGCATGGCATCGGCACCGCCTATTAAAAAGCGTTCGCGCAAGCGCTGTCGGTGGCCTGTGTAATGCGGTTTGGATTTTTTTGTTTTTGGCTGCGCGTTGTCCATCGACGTATAAACTACCCTTTATAGGGTGGTTTTGTATAGCCCTTAGGTGAAATGGTGAATATTTCAAATCCGTCATCGGTAACGGCTAAAGAATGTTCAAATTGAGCGGATAGGGAGCGGTCGCGAGTGACTGCTGTCCAGCCGTCACTCTTCAGGGTTTTGGTTGCATAGTGCCCGGCATTAATCATAGGCTCGATGGTAAAGAACATGCCGGGTTCCAGAATAGCGCCTTCTCCGGGTTTGCCAAAGTGAAGGACAGAAGGCGGAGCATGGAACTGGCGTCCCAGCCCGTGGCCGCAGAAATCTTGCACGATGGAAAACCTTTCTTTTTCAGCGACGTTCTGGATGGCGTATCCGATATCACCAAGTGTTGCTCCGGGTTTGACAGCCTCAATACCGGCCATCATGGCATCATAGGTCACGTCAACAAGGCGGCGGGCTTTGACCGGGACTTTATCGCCGACCAGATACATGCGTGATGTATCTCCGTGCCAGCCATCAAGAATGACGGTCACATCAATATTCATGATGTCGCCTTCACGCAG
>JAGLKL010000218.1 GCA_023141075.1 Alphaproteobacteria bacterium | reverse complement strand
GATGGTATAGAAACAGCCGAAAGCTGGGAGCTTGCAATAGACAAAAAAGACGCGCCCTCTCTTCTGGCTCTTACACGCCAAGGTGTTCCAACACTATGTGAAAATCGCGCTGATAATAAAACAGCCAGAGGTGCATACATATTGAAAGAAACAGTAGGCACGCCGGAAATCACGTTTTTTGCTTCAGGCTCTGAAGTAGAAATCGCCCATGAAGCATATGAACACTTTGTTGCTCAGAATAAGGCTGTGCGACTGGTTTCCGTTCCATGTATGGATTTACTTCTTGAACAGGATGAGGACTATATTCGTGAACTTACCTGCAATGACAGTGTCAAAGTCGCTGTTGAAGCCGGTATCCGCCAACCATGGGACAGACTAATCGGGTCACACGGACTGTTTATCGGCATGAGCGGCTTTGGTGCTTCTGCCCCTGCTCCGGTGTTATATGAATATTTTGGAATTACATCCAAAAATATTATTGAAAATGTAGAGAAGGCATTGAAAGATAAATTGAAATGATCTGTATGGAGTAGATATCATGACCTTAAAAATTGCAATTAACGGTTTTGGAAGAATCGGACGTTTAGTAGCACGCGCTGTCTTCGAACAAAAACGTGATGACGTAGAAATTGTTGCAATCACCGACCCAAGTGGAAGCTTCTTTCCTTTATTAAAATATGATTCCGCACATGGGCGTGCTCCGTTTAGTGTCGAAGGTGAAGGCGATGACACAATCATCATCGACGGTAAACGCATCCGCCGCTACCGCGAACGTGACCCCGGAAAAATCGACTGGACTGAGGAAGGTGTTGATATCGTCATGGAATGCACCGGTAAATTTAAAGACCGGGAAGGTGCAAGTTTACATTTGGCCAGCGGCGCAAAAAAAGTTCTTATTTCAGTGCCTGCCAAGGAGATGGATGCAACAATCGTTTACGGTGTAAACCATGAAATCCTAAAGAAAGAAGACAAGCTTGTCTCCAACGCATCATGCACAACAAACTGCTTGGCTCCTTTAGCAAAAGCCCTGCACGAAACTATCGGAATAGAAAAAGGGTTTATGACCACTATTCACGCATATACAAGCGATCAGCGCCTTGTTGACGGTTCACACAAAGACCCGCGTCGTGCGCGTTCAGCCGCAGTAAGCATGATCCCGACTTCTACCGGTGCGGCAAAGGCTGTTGGTTTGGTTCTGCCGGAATTGGCCGGAAAGCTTGACGGTGTCTCTATTCGTGTTCCGACCCAAAATGTTTCTCTGATTGACTTAACCTTTACATCATCCAGAAAAACAACAATAGAGGAAGTCAATCAAGCAGTCACATCTTATGCCGAAGGATCGTTAAAAGGTATTCTGGGTGTTTATGATGACCCATGTGTATCTATTGACTTTAACCATGACCCGCGTTCTTCCATATTCTCATTAGAAGAGACAAAAGTTGTTGATGGAGACTTTGTTCGTGTCATGAGTTGGTACGATAATGAGTGGGGGTATTCCTGCAGAATGATCGACACGGCTTTAGAAATGCACAAAAAAGGCTATGCATAGAATCGTATGAAAATAAAAAATTTCATTGACACAATGACGAGAACTATTTACATTTTAGATTCTAAACCGTTCTCCGTGGCAAAGCTGGTTCAAGATCCGTCTTGAGCTAGCTTTTTTTGATTTCCGCAATCTTAAATACATTTATAGCGGTTTCACTTAAGAAGCTTATTTTTGATTCTATAAAAGTGATTTATTGAACCTGTTAACACTTTACGATAACATGTTTTTATGGACTCCATGAAAACACAAGCAAAGCGAGCGATGCACACAAGAGGACAGAAATCCTGCCTTGTGATAGACCACCTTGTCGAAGCTTTGGCCGGAGATCCCTCCTCTTCGATCAAAAGAGTCATGATTCTCAATCACATCGATGAAAATCCGGGGATCACTCAAACCGAAATCATGAAAAACCTTGGAATTAAAAGCAAGACCACTATGAATCGGGATATTGACTGGCTTTTCAATTATGGCTGCATTCACCGGAATCAGGATCGTAAGGATGGTCGGGCTATCAAACTGGAAACATGCGGTTATGCAAAAAGAGCTCTAGAATCAGCTTTGGATTATTTTCCGAAACGTCATAAAGGTTTGCAAAATTTTCTGAATCGGTATATAAAGGTGTTAAAGCAAGCACGTCCTACACTTAGAGATGCACGTATTATTGCTACTCTTTACAATAAGGTCAAATCGTCAAAACCGGAATTAATTGACAGCCTATATAACGGACCTGCTACAACAGATAACAGAGCATATAAAAAGCTCTTGGACGATGGGGTAATAAAAGATGACGGGTGATACCGGAACAGCCACACAAGATTTTGAGAAACAGGATATAACGCATACTGA
>JAGLKL010000217.1 GCA_023141075.1 Alphaproteobacteria bacterium | reverse complement strand
CCACCAGATCAGACCAGTCCTGCTCGTCCTTCCCGCGCCAGACAAGCTGCGCCTCGTCCAGATCGACATAGCCTTTTTCCGTGACTTCTTTGATTTGATCTTTGGTAAAGTGAACACGCGTGCCTTTCCACACTATCTGCGGATCAAGATCAGTATCTCGTTGCCGAGTTTCCCCCTTGGTAAGCGGACTTTGTCGCTTATACGTGACCGGCTCTACCGGGTTAATCTCCTCCGCCCGCTGCGCCGCAGACTGCAACTCCGCCGTCGGAATATTCTTACGGCTAGCTTCTTCATGCGTCAGCGCCTCAACTTGTTTCGGGGATTTTGTCTTTTTTGTTCTTGCCATGTTTTTCCTCTATTATTCCGATGCAGGTCTAGTATCCAAGTTTATGTCACTAATGATAAATTCTTTAATGACACCTTTATCCAGTTTTTTCTTTGCCGTGATTGTCACAGCTCTTTTGGAATTGGTAGCTGTACCATAATCATTATTCGCTTGTGAAATTTGAGGATCAGTAATTCGGGCTTTAAAGCGCCTTTTAAGATCATTCTGCAAAGAAACCATGCACGTCTTATTCTTCATATCAATTTCGCTTATAATAACCCTGTGATCTTCGAGATCAGTAATTTCAAACTCTCTGTCGATTATTGCCTGCTTGTCGGAAGCATTGAGTTTTACAAAGTAATTCTTTTTTGTATCTCCAAATTGCAAGGTATTACAGGATATGTTGATAGGCTGTGTTGCATTCTTTGCAGCAGGGAGCAAGCCATCAGACATTTTATGAACGGTATCAATTAACTTTGAAACAGTCTGTTGATCATTTACCTCTAACAATTTTGTTTCTAATTCTTTTTGCGCTTCTTCGGTATCATCACTTGATGTAAATAATTTCCAAAGAAGTTTAAAAACAAGGCGATAAATATCAGTAATAATATTAGCAGCTACTAACCCTCCGCACGCAAATAATGCAACCACAGCATCCTTATTTTCTATAGTTTGTATAACCGCTTCAAACGTAATGCAGTTATTTTCCGCTGCTCCAATAAGAACTTTGAAGTCTAACTTTCGCTGTGTTTTTTTGTAATTCCCAGTGGCAACAAATTGTGCCGTAGTAGCCATAATTTTTGAAATACCAAGCGCAGATTTGCCAAATTGAGCAAGATCAATTTTATGATTTTCTGCATCAAGCCCGTCATAACGTATTTGAATAGGCTCAAATTTTATTTCTTGTTGCTCTGCCATTATGCCGCTTTCTCCTGCACACCAATTACGAGGTCTACAAGCGCGTTAAATTCCTTATCCATCTCATACACATCACTGAATTCTTCAAAAGCCCAGCGTCCAAATATTTTCAAATTATTTACGCCAGGCACCCATTTATTACGCATAGTTTCAGATTTTAATTTGACGTTCTCCCGGCGATAACCTTTGACCTCAACAATAAGATTGAGAGGATCGTCTGAGCCGTGCCCATCATCAATTTGTACGATAAAATCCGGTATATAGCGGCGAGCGGTTGAACCATCCTTATATGGCACTTCCATTCCCAGCCCTTGATTTTTTACGTAGGAAATCACACGCGGATGTTGTTCCGCAACGCGGGCAAATTCAGCCTCCCAGTCGCTGTCACAAACAACATAATTAATATGGGATTTATTCGGTGCTGTTGTCCAGAGGTCTTTGCTGGTCTGGAATCCTACATGCGCAGTTGAGCCTTTGTTATTATAGGGATCAAGAACAGCCACGACACGGTCTTCATCACCAATGGTGCTGGCAATTGCGTGATAAATACGCTCAGCGGCTTGATTGGAAATGTCCTGATATTGCAGCATCCACATACCTGTATCTCCCTTACAGACAAAATAGCCACCATCAATCCATTGACGGACGATACGTTTAATCTGACCGAATAAATACAGTTTTGGTTCGCCATCTTCATCACGGAAATAGCTGTAGAGGATATGCTTTGCAAGATGAAACGAAACTGTGCTTGGTCTGAATTCACTAATTTCAGCCACGCTTAATGTAACACCTTCACCAACAATTCCTTCCAGAAGTGTTTGTCCGGGACCAACCATTTCCGGTGTTAAAATCAGTGTGGAATCCGGGTTGAATTTTGCTGTTAAGCGTTCTTCCGGCAGGTCAATTCGATATCCGACAACACGTGGGAAAATGATTTCGAGTGCATCACGTTCTTTAATGGCCTTAACGCGCTCTGTCTTGCGCGGCGGCACAGGTTTTGCAACTTGCGGTTTGGCTGTGAAGTCAAAAGGAATCCCCATAATATCGGCATATTCAACATTGAAGAGACCTTCTTCATTAAGTTCATAAGAATAACGGCGAAGACCGCGCCCGACGACCTGCTCACATAAAAGCTGTGTACCAAAAGCCCGAA
>JAGLKL010000216.1 GCA_023141075.1 Alphaproteobacteria bacterium | reverse complement strand
CAAAAGATGTTGTGGCAAACGGCCAGCGCTTTGCTATAGAAGCATCACGGCGCAGAATAAAAATTCCCGGTCACCGCAAAGGATTCACAAAAAACCACCAGCTTGTCATCGATTGCGGAAGCGAAGAGTCTGCAACGCAAGCTTTCGAAAACCTGGAGTTTGTCGGCATCAATACCAATATGGTCAAAGTCCCGCATACTAACGGGCAAAGATACGGCCTCAGATGCGGCTTTAGCGAAGTAACTCGCCGCAAAATGGGTGGAAACACACTTGTCCATATCGCTAACCTTGTGGCAGACACAATCCACAAAACCCGCCCCTTGGCAAAAATAAAACGCGAGATAATGTCCATTAGCCAGAGGCATAGGGAGATCGGGTATACGCATGAAAAGTTAGCGGCTCAGAACCTAGTAAAAACAGCTTATCGAAAAAATTGAGAAGAAACATTCCGTCGTACAAGACAAACCGGAAGTCGCTTAGCTATTCTTAATTTTCGCTGTCCAATGTCTTCAATTCCCTAAATACAGGTATTTCTGAAAACCGACAAAAGCATCCCTGATCTTAGGGATACCCCCTAATTGTGCTGAGGCATCCGCTGTAGAATTATACTTCAGCTCCAAAAGGCTCGGCAGCTTCGCTTGGTCTAGTTCGTTAATCCCCTGCTTCTCATACTGCCCCAAAACAAACTCTAAGAACGCTTGAAGTTTATCATTATGCCCATCAAAAACCTCTGCCTTGTGCATTTCTACACGCTCCACGCGCGTAATAGGCTCCATTGAAAAAGCTATATATGCCAACACATCAAACAAGTCACTATTCTCTGCTTTAATCAGCTTTGCCACTTCATTTAGCTCGCTTTCACCATACCCACGCTCGCCGAGCCCTTGTAACAAACCTTTGCCATTGGTGCAATAGATAAAACGTACTTGTAGGCGCTCGGCATAATCTATGGCTTGCGGGCGACCTTCGGAAATAGGATATTTCTCCGCTTTAGCTTCGATGATAGCGAGTTTTTTGTTGCGATAGATCAGCACATAATCTGCAGAAAGCGGCTGCGCTCTGCGCCCACCGCCGACCAAACGGCCTTGGGTGATGGGATGTTCCACAGAAATACGAGAGCCGTCTATCACGCTCCATCCCGCCGCGCATATGACCGGATCTATCAGATCTAATCGGGTCTGGGCTTCACTCCTGCTCATACAGCCTCCTGTTATTTATAACATGATCACGCCATGTTTTTTTCTTTTTGCCCCCCTCAGACATAAGGCAAAATTCCGTTTCATCAGGCGATCTTTTAATGCGTACAGCCAACTTCTCAATATACTGACAATAAGCTTCATAGTCATGATGCGTATTCACATCAGAAACAGTGAAATTTGAAGAGCAATTATCATTCCCCTTCCATTTATACGCCGCATCAAGAAATACCAAGTTCCGGCCAGCCAAGATATTAACCGAGCAAGACACCCATTGATCCATGATATAACCCCGAGGCTTGTCTTTTTGATCGGGCATAAGAAAATAGATAAGCTTGGTAAAGTATGCTGGCCCCACTCCCTTTAAATGCTTGTCTTTCCTTAACTGACAAAATTCTGCATAAGCATCCGCCCTATTATAAAGGCCCGCACGGATTTTCTCAGCAACGGGAAACCAACGATCTCTTAAATTAAAAGCATAGTTAAGATTGTTCTTATGAATTCCGCCCCATGCAAATACTGACAAACATAGTACGTCTATTTTGATCTTCTTATCAGCAGACATTTGGAACAGATCACCGCGTGAAACACTGTTCTGTGGTAAGGAAGTCGCATCATCAACCAAGTACCCAAATGTACTTGGGATTATTCCGTCACTCTGATTATAGTCCCCAAGACCTATAATGCTCTCTTTGAGCACACCAAAATGCTCTTGGATAATATGAATCTGGTCTTCATTCCTGCTCATAATTTCACTTTTATCTATTCAAAATAGCTCTGCTATTAAGAAAACAACATAACATAACGCACTGTATTTAAAAGAATTTCTTATTTATTCGCTCTTTGTTCTCGTTCTCAATTAAAACAGGGTTAAGAAACTTTATGCCCACCATGGATAATATCCTCCCCGGGGATACTCAAGGTCAGCAATTTTTATTTTACCCGCCTCAATCGCTGCATTAATGACCTTAGTGGCTTGAGGAGCATTGCTTCTCTTAATTCCTAATCTGTCACACAAAGAAGCATTCTTCATTTTCTCCCCACTGAGCCATTGTAAGACTGCATGCTGATAACAAGCACGAATGCGCTCATTAACACTCATATCCGCAAATGATCGTGGCCCATATAAAATCACCCGCATCGAAGCACTTTCTACTTTAAAATCTGGTGGAGGTAGCTGAAATACCTCAATAGCTGCAATAACTTTATCCAGACCACTTCCTTGTTCTTCACAAAAA
>JAGLKL010000215.1 GCA_023141075.1 Alphaproteobacteria bacterium | reverse complement strand
GTATGCGGGGTTACGGCTTGTATTAAAGTCAGGGAAAAAATAAAATAGTTGTGACTGGCGTTCATATAACTTATGCCGCTTAGTCTTCGCTTTGCTTTGTATTTTCGAAAAAGCTTTGCAAAGAGGATACGCACAGTTCACGGTCTTTTAGTGCGCTGATGGCTCTGACGGTGGCTTTTGCTGCTGTAATCAGGGTGTAATAAGGTATTTTATTCATAAGTGCCATTCGTCGTATGGAGGATGAATCCGAAACGGCTTGCGAGCTTTTGGCTGTGGTATTGATGACCAGATGAATTTCCTCGTTGATGATGGCATCAGCAACATTGGGCTGGCCTTGCATTACCTTGTTGATGCGTTCGGCCTGTGCGCCGTGTTCATTCAAATAATTGCATGTTCCTCCTGTAGCCACGATTTTAAAGCCGAGCTTTAAGAGTTTTTTGGCTATGGGTAGGACGGCTTTTTTGTCTGCATCTTTTACCGAGATAAAGACTGTGCCCTCGGTAGGAAGAAGGAATCCTGCGCCAAGCTGTGACTTGGCGATAGCGTGAGCAAGGTCTTTATCTATACCCATGACTTCGCCGGTTGATTTCATTTCAGGGCCAAGAAGCGGGTCAACGCCCGGGAAGCGGTTGAACGGGAAGACAGGAGCTTTGACGGCGTAATGTTTTTTGCTCATGCCGATGGTGATATCTTTGAAGTTGCTTAAAGGTTCGCCGGTCACAATGCGTGCGGCCAGTTTGGCCACAGGTACGCCGGTGGCTTTTGCAACGAACGGTACTGTTCGTGAGGCGCGCGGGTTAACCTCAATAATATAGATAATATCTTCGTTGGTTGCTTCGTCTTTTTGGACAGCAAATTGCACGTTCATAAGGCCTTTGACGTTCAGGGCTTTGGCTAGTTTGATGGTTTGCTCATTAATATCTGTTATAGTTTTCTGGGATAAAGAGTGCGGGGGTAGCACACAAGCTGAATCACCAGAGTGAACGCCGGCCTCTTCGATGTGTTCCATAATTCCTGAGATATATACGTCTTCACCGTCACACAGGGCATCCACGTCAAGCTCTATGGCGCTTTTTAGGTAACGATCCAGCAAAACAGGTGTATCGCCGGACAGGTGTACGGCTGTGTTGATATAGCGTTCCAGTTCAGCCAGATTATGAACAATCTCCATAGCTTGTCCGCCTAGCACATACGAAGGACGGATGACAATCGGGAAACCGATGCCGTCTGCCATGGCCAAAGCTTCTTCTTTGGAGCGAGCCAGACCATTTGGCGGCTGGCGCAGATCAAGGTCGATGATGAGCTGTTTGAAGCGTTCGCGGTCTTCGGCGAGGTCAATCGCATCTGGGTCGGTGCCCAAGATAGGGATGCCCTCTTCTTGCAGGATTTTTGCAAGTTTAAGCGGGGTTTGGCCGCCAAGCTGTACGATGACACCTTTGAGTGTACCGTTTTGTTGTTCAGCATAAACCAGTTCAAGTACATCTTCCTCAGTCAGAGGCTCAAAATACAGGCGATCAGAGGTGTCATAATCTGTCGAAACTGTTTCCGGGTTGCAGTTGACCATGATGGTTTCATAACCCGCTTCTTTCAGGGCGTAGGCTGCGTGTACACAGCAATAGTCAAATTCTATGCCTTGGCCAATGCGGTTTGGTCCGCCTCCCAGAATAACCACTTTATTTTTGTTGGACGGTTCAATTTCGTTTTCTGCATGTGTGATACCATCGCCTTCGTAGCATGAATACATGTATGCGGTTTCTGACGGGATCTCAGCGGCACAGCTATCAACGCGTTTATAGACCGGGCGGATATCATGTTTGTGACGGGCTTTGCGTACGGCGCGTTCGCTCTTGCCGACAAGGTTTGCAATTTGTGCGTCAGAAAAGCCCATGCGCTTGATATGCATCCAGCCGGGGCCATCTTCCGGTAGACCGTTTTCGATAATCTCTTTTTCTATGTTTACGATATTGCGTATGCGCTCAAGGAACCATGGGTCAAATTTGGAGATGTCGTTGATTTCCTCAAGAGTGAGACCTTGGCGGAAGCCTTGCGCGATATAAAGAAGCCGCTGCGGTGTTGGTTGGGCGATGGCGGCTATCAGCACGTCATGCATGTCTTCGTTATCACCTGTATTGGATGTGCCAATATTAATCGGGCTGATGCCGGTTAAGCCTTTTTCCAGTGAACGCATGGCTTTTTGCAGTGATTCTTCGAAGGAACGGCCAATAGACATTGCTTCGCCGACGGACTTCATGGCTGTGGTGAGGATGGACTTGCTACCCTTGAATTTTTCGAAAGCAAAGCGTGGGACTTTTGTGACGATATAATCAATTGTCGGCTCAAAACTTGCCGGGATTTTGCCACCTGTTATGTCGTTGCCAAGTTCATCAAGCGTGTAGCCGACAGCCAATTTGGCAGCGATCTTGGCGATTGGAAAACCTGT
>JAGLKL010000214.1 GCA_023141075.1 Alphaproteobacteria bacterium | reverse complement strand
AGAAAATCGCTTTTAGCGCGGTTGGCAGCTTCTGCGGCTTCTTTTGTAATTTGCAACTTCTTTTCAGAGATTTTATGTGCGGTTGTGTCGTAACTGTAAATTATTAATGCTTTTTCGCCATCATAGTCAATGGATGAGATGTTTTGGTTATAAAATCCTTTTCCACAATTAATTTCTCTGTTTAAAACATGTTCCTCATCCGGTTTGTTTATGGCGTTGTTTTTCAAGTTTTCCAAATTTTGAAGCACAGGGTGGTCAAAGCCCTTTTCTGTAATATCTGGAAATTTGTTTGTTGCGGCAGGGTTTGAAAAAAGAATTTCTCCTTTAAAGCTAATGCATACGATGGAATTAGGGTTATTCTTTGTGAGTTGCATTATCTGTTCGAGCTCGTGAAAAGCGTCGTCTAATGCTTGTTGTAACTCGCGCGTTGTTTTTCGGGGCTTTATGAAGGCGAACCAGACCAGCATTCCAAACACGCACATGCCGGCAACAAAATATACAATAATATCTATGAGCATGTGATTACTCATTATGAGGTTGAACATAATGAATAAGATCCTCTCTTAGAAAAGGTTTTGTAATAAAACCGCTTGCCCCGTTATTCAGACATTCTGTGATATTTTCCAGTGAACCGTTGCTGGAGAACATAACAACGCATGCTCCAGGATCATGGTTCATAATCCAGTCCAGTACTGCTTTGCCATTATTGTCGGGCAGGTTGATGTCAAGAAAGACAACATCGGGCTGATAGGATGAAAACATGGCATATGCTTTGCTGGCTGTGGGAGCAGTGGCAAAGTCACAAATGTTTTTGAGTGAATTTCGAACCATCCAGCGCGTGATAGGATCGTCTTCAACAAGCAGTACTTTTACATTTTCTTGTGGAGACAGCATCTTTTTGCCTGTGCTATCGGGTTGTTTTAAGGGAAGAACATTTTCTTCTTCCGGTTCAACATGGTTGTCTTTTTGTATATCCCCAGATTGAGGCAGTTTAAAGATACTATCGGTTTCGCCTGTTATGTTTCTGGCGTAATCATAGCCGTGTTCAAATAGATCATAGAGGCGATGTGTCGGTTGTGTTCCGTTTTCTGAGGTAATAAGGTCGCACATTTGCACGCCTGTTTGCTCCAGAATTTTTTCAGATGGCGGCTTGCATAAGATGTGAACAAGCTTGTTTTCACAAATGAAAACATCGCCTCGTATATCTTTCAGATGTGTTCTGATAACTGAACAGGCCAGATTTATTGACGCTTCATAAAGGGTATCGTTGCAGGCAGTTAAGTCTAATTTGAGACAAAACCAGCCATGCCATGTTTGGGGATTTTGTGTGATAGAAGAAGCGATCTCGAATAGTTTTCTGTCGGCGTTGACTGATAGAATATCCATGTATTTTCCCTATCTATTTTTGTTTTTTATATGTGGAGATTTTCGGATGTATTGCATGAGTTTGTTTTGGGTGAATGGTTTGCCCAGAAAGCCCTTGGCTCCTAGATCAATGGCTTTAAGGATGTTTTCCTTGTCGCCTTTTCCGCTGAACATAATAACATAAGCGTCCGGATCTATTTCAAAAATTTCTTTTAATATGTCATGGCCGTTTGCATCGGGAAGATTTATGTCCAGAAACAATACATCAGGTGCTTTGATGAGATAGTTTGTGCAGGCATTTGCTCCTTCGCCGACAATGGTAAAATTATATTTGTTTTTAAGAACGTTACTGATTAGGCGTTGAGAAAAGGGGTCGTCCTCTATAACCATTATTTCTGCTATTTTTCGTTTTTGACGACGACTTGGTAAAGTGTTGGCCAGTTCTTTATTTGTTTTTGTAAGGATTGCGTTCTTGTCTTTTGCTGATGTATTTTTGGGAATTTTGAGTTTTTTCTCATGCTCGGCTAGTTCTATTTCCAAGCAGAGGCTTTCTAATTTTTTTTCGCATAATACTTTGAGCTTGGGTAAATCTACCCTCAACTCATAAAGGGAAGCTAGCCCTGCCATTTCTTCACGGGCTAGACCAAGTTTTGGTTTTAGATGGGTAAGGAGCTTTGTGACACGTTTATGGGTCATCGTGCGGTTAATGATGAAAACATCATGGTCTTTGCATATGAAAACGTCTAATGACATGTCTTCAAAAACCGCTTTTAATTCTCTTGACACTATCTCCGGCCATTCATTATTGTGTTTTTCGGTTTGGGAAAATTTAAGATGTAAGCATCTCTGTTCAAGGTTGGTTTGCCAAAGTGATCTTAAATCTTTCAACAAGCGGCGTTCGCTGTCTTGTGAGATTATCTGCATGACCCTTTCCTCTTCTAACCAAAAATTGTTTCTTTTATCGTTATTTTTGTAATCGTTGTGATTTTAAAATATAGAACCCTCTGCAAAAGTCAGTAAAGTTGTGACAACGTTACTTTTTATATTCTTTAGTGTTATTTTTCGTTTATCTTATTGTTTTA
>JAGLKL010000213.1 GCA_023141075.1 Alphaproteobacteria bacterium | reverse complement strand
GGGATGGTGGTGTTACGCTCAATCAAACGTGTGAACACGCCACCCAAAGTTTCAATACCCAAAGAGAGAGGTGTTACGTCAAGGAGAAGAACATCTTTAACATCACCTTGAAGCACACCGCCTTGAATGGCTGCGCCATTGGCAACAACTTCATCAGGGTTAACGCCTTTGTGAGGCTCTTTGTTAAAAAAGTCTTTGACTGTTTCGATGACTTTGGGCATGCGGGTCATACCCCCGACCATAACAATGTCATCAATCTCGGAAGGCTTCAGGCCGGCATCTTTAAGAGCGGATTTCACCGGAGTGACCGTGCGTTTGATCAGGTCGCCAACAATGCTTTCCAGTTTGGCACGGCTAAGCGATACTTGAAGGTGTTTAGGTCCCGAAGCATCTGCTGTGATAAATGGTAGATTAACTTCTGTTTGTTGGGCGCTGGAGAGTTCAATTTTAGCTTTTTCAGCGGCTTCTTTGAGACGTTGCAATGCTACGCTGTCATTGCGCAGGTCAATGCCCTGATCTTTTTTAAATTCATCGGCAAGGTAATCGATGATTCGTGCATCGAAATCTTCACCACCTAGGAAGGTATCTCCATTAGTGGCTTTCACTTCGAATACGCCATCGCCAACTTCTAGGATAGATACGTCAAATGTACCACCCCCAAGGTCGTAAACAACAATTATGCCAGTGGCGCTTTTATCAAGGCCGTATGCCAGAGCGGCAGCGGTAGGCTCGTTAATAATACGTTCAACTTCAAGTCCGGCGATTTTACCGGCATCCTTGGTAGCCTGACGTTGCGAATCATTAAAGTATGCTGGAACGGTAATCACGGCTTTGGTGACTTTTTCGCCAAGGAAATTTTCAGCGGTTTCTTTCATTTTTTGCAAAACCATGGCAGAGATTTGTGATGGGGCGTATTTTTCGCCATCAACTTCTACCCATGCATCGCCATTATCACCTTTGATAATCTTAAAAGGCGCGGTTTCTTTCATTCCCTGAACTTGTTTGTCATCAAATGGGCGACCGATCAGGCGCTTAATAGCATAAAGCGTGTTTTGCGGATTTGTCACTGCCTGACGTTTGGCGGGCTGGCCGACCAGACGCTCTTCGTCTTTTGTAAATGCTACCATTGAAGGTGTAGTGCGCGAGCCTTCTGCGTTTTCGATAATGCGGGGTTCTTTCCCATCCATTACAGCGACACAAGAATTGGTTGTACCGAGGTCGATTCCAATAACTTTGCTCATTATTTATATCCTCTTTTGTTGCGGCGAATTTATAATCAACCTGCACCATGCAGCATTGTATAAATCCCCAAAGGTTAAGGCCTTATCATATGCGAATATAGCAAGGCTCGAAGTAAAAATCCAGCGCTTTAAGCCTCGGTATCTACGTTGTGACTGGAGTTTGTGTCTTCGGGTGGAGAAGGTGGGATGTCCCCTGTATTTTTGGCGATACCTACGCGCGCGGGGCGCAAGATGCGTCCGTTGATTGTATAGCCCGGTTCAATGATCTGGATGATGGTGCTGTTTTCTTTTCCGGGGACGGGCGCTTCGAACATGACTTCGTGGAAGTTAGGGTCAAATTTTTCATCCAGAGGCTCAAGTTTGACAATACCGTTTTTTTCAAAGCAGCGCAAAAGTTCACGCTCGGTTGCTTCAATGCCTTCTGTCATGTTTTTGACTTGCTGAAATTCCTCAAGGATTTCTGCCGGAATGGATTCAATGGCACGGCGCAGATTATCTGCAACATTCAGGATGTCTCTGGCAAAGCTGCTTACAGCAAATTTGGAGGTATCCCGTCGTTCTTTGATGGCGCGTTTGCGCGTGTTTTCGGCTTCTGCTAATGCGCGTATCATCTGGTTTTTCATACGATCAAGTTGTTCTTCCAAAGTCTGTATGCGGAGTTGATCGGCATTAGGTTGCTCTGTTTCAGGTGCAGTTCCTTCTTCAGAAAAGACGTTTCCTTCAGTATCTATTTCATCGAAAAATGACTCATAAATTTCTGCTGCATGTTCCGGTGTTTCTGTTGGTTCCGACTCTAATTCAGGGGCACTTTCCGTGTCTCTGTCGTCTTTTTTGCCGGGGTTTTCGGAAGTATCCATATTCGATTCTTGCGGTTATGTGTTTTGTTCAGACATTCCTCTTTTATTTCCCTAAATAAATGGAAATGACTAAAATGTTTTCATGTTCACGTGTGTTATCATATTACCACCGTGCATATCAAGAGGCCATAAACAAAATAGGCTTCGTGAAACTACTATATCATCTAATTTATATAATAAGAATTATTCCAAGAGTTTTCGTTCAAGCACAATGCTTGCATACACCGGCAACGACTTAACCTCATCTTGAGGACCTTTTGGGCCGTAATAGGTTTTTGATGTACTAATATCGCCGACTTTCTTATTATTTTCCTGAACACTTAAGTCTTTTAAGAAAATCTGTTTTGGATCGGTAAAGTAGGCATAATTATG
>JAGLKL010000212.1 GCA_023141075.1 Alphaproteobacteria bacterium | reverse complement strand
TGGATATTCTGCAAATGTTCCACGTGAGACATAAGTATCAGGGCTAAAATCCCCCTCTTCAGTCTTATTGACATAAGCCGCGCTAACAATCTTGCACAGATTTCTGTATCCCTGCTCATTTTGCGCAAGCAAGACAAGCTGATGCCCCTCCTCATCTACAGTAACCTGACAGCCTATAATAGGCTGAATCCCGTGACTAGCCGCCTCTTTGGAAAACTCCATCGCCCCGAACAGATTGTTTGTATCTGTAACGGCTACGGCTGGCATTTGCTCATGTTTGCACAGTTTCACAAGATCCTTGACCTTGATTGCCCCTTCCGCCAGTGAATAGGCGGAGTGCACATGCAAATGGATAAACTGATTCATGAGCCAAACATAGCAGTTTTACAGGAGTTCTAGAAATGAAAAAGTAAAATTAATAAGGCAAAACATGTCCCGATTTTACCTCAAGTATCCGGTCCATCTCATTGGCAAGATCCATGTTGTGAGTAGCAATCAAGGCTCCTATCCCGCGCTTTCTGACTACATTGATAAGCAACTCAAACACCTCCTCGGAAGTTGCCGGATCGAGGTTCCCGGTGGGCTCATCGGCAAACAGCAGGTACGGATCGTTAATCAGCGCCCGCGCGATAGCCACGCGTTGTTGTTCCCCGCCGGAAAGAGTCGCTGGACGGTGGTGTAAACGGCTTGATAATCCCAACTGCACTAGCAATTCGGCAGCTTTGTTATGAGCCTGTTGTATAGGAACCCCGGCTATTATCTGCGGCAACGCAACATTCTCAAGTGCCGTAAACTCCGGCAAAAGATGGTGAAACTGATAAATAAAACCGATATGCTGGCTCCGCAGCCGCGTACGCACCCTATCCGAGAGCATGGACACATCTTGCTCACCCATGATGATCTGTCCGCTCGTCGGCGATTCCAGCAGACCAAGTATATGCAAAAGCGTGGATTTCCCTGAACCGCTAGGCCCGACAAGGGCACATATCTCTCCAGAATAAAGCCGTAAATCAACACCATTAAGAATGTTTAATTTCCGTCCGCCCTGTTTAAAGGTTTTTTGCAAACCCCTAACCATAAGCAAGAGCTGGCCTTCATCAACCATGGTTTCCGGGTGCTGACCGGAATCAGCAAAGATGTCATCCTCTTCGTCTTCGACATAAGCCAGATCATCATCATCCAACCCCTCATCAAAATCCAGCGCACTATCAAAATATTCATGTGGTGCTTCATAAGCTTCATCAGGTTCAGGCAATAACTCACGTTCATCGGGCGCAGGAATGTAATAATCCTCCTTCAGCACGTCCGGATCGCCGCAACTGTTTTTCTCAAATATTTTCACCAAACGTGAGTCCATATTAATATTCATAGAGCGCGACATCTTTTTAGGTAGCTCTAATACCTGTTCTATTTCATTTTCTTCTAATTTTACTCTAATGCTACTATTCATAAAGCAATTTCTCTGATAGTAAAAAAGAATTCATACACCAAAGTTACTCATAACGCAGTGCTTCTACCGGATCAAGGCGTGACGCCCGCCATGCCGGGTAAATCGTTGCTATAATAGACAAGGAAAACGCCATAATGATAACACCGGCCACTTCATTCCAGTCTATTTGCGCAGGAATCTCAGACAAAAAGCGTATTTCAGCATCCCATAACGATGTTCCTGTCAATCTTTCAAGAACATGACGTACCGTTTCTATATTTAAAGCAAAGCTTATCCCAAGTATAGAACCAAAAATAGTCCCTATAAATCCGATACTCGCGCCTGTCAGCATAAAGATGCGCATCATGTTGCCACGCGTTGCTCCCATTGTTCGCATAATAGCAATATCCGCACCCTTGTCTTTCACAAGCATGATCATCGAGGAAATAATATTAAATGCCGCCACAAGGATAATCATGCTCAGGATCAGGAACATAACGTTACGTTCTACCTCCAAGGCATTAAAAAAGCTTTTATTCATGTCTCTCCAGTCATAAATCGACGCACGTCCGTCAAGTTCAAACTCTATTTCCCTGCGGATTTCATCCAAGCGATCAGGATCACTTAAAAATATTTCAATAGCACTTACGCTATTTTTAAGCTGGAAAAACTTCTGAGCCGCATCTAACGGCATAAAGATAAAGCCGCTATTATACTCATACATCTCTACATCAAAGATCAGGCCGATCTCAAATGTACGTTGCGTGGGGACAGTTCCAAAAGGCGTAGTTTTAAGCACAGGCGAGGTTATTGTAACTGAATCTCCGACACCCAGATGAAATTTCTCGGCCAACACTGTGCCAACCGCTATTTTAAAACCACGGAAGTTTTCAATTTCACCGGCTCTGATGCCGTTATAAAGCGTGTCACGCATAGCAAAGTCCATTTGCGAGATACCGCGTACCATGACACCTGTTGAAGCCATGTGATAGGTCAGCAACGTCTGTCCTTCAATAATCGGGGTAACGCTGGCAACACCGTTTATGC
>JAGLKL010000211.1 GCA_023141075.1 Alphaproteobacteria bacterium | reverse complement strand
ACCTGCTGCGCTGTTTGAGCGGCTAACTGACTTGTCATCTCGGATACGAGTTTGGTTACATCTTCCTGAGCTAATGCTGCGGGGACAACTTCTCCCTGCTTGCGGATAAGATCACCGGGCACGGATAATGCCTCGCCAAGGTAACGGGCGGCTGCGGCCATATCGATAGATGTTAGCCCTTCTTCTCCCATGGCAGTAACCGCCTTAATCCAGCTTAGCGTGTTTTGCACATCGCGCCGTCCTTGCGATCTGGCCAGAGGTGAGCGGTAATCTATAGCGATAAGGCGACCATCAAGAGCGATATCGGGCACTTCGCCGCGGCGTCTTAGAATAGAATAAGCGCGTTTTATAAGCGGGGTGAGAAGTTCTGATTGCAGGCGGCCATAAGTAGCGCCTAATATCATCGCAATTTCGGAGGAACGCTCTAATACTTCGGTAGCGCTCATTTTGGTACCTGCTACAGGGAGAAGCTTATCGGCCAATAATGCCTGACGGATATTACTCTGCAGATTTTCCAACATAAGCTGGGAGACATCGAACTTCCCCGGCATCTCCAGAGCTTGCAAACCTTTGGAGCCAATGGCTTTAGGAATGATCGTGCCGGGAACAAGCTCGATGTTTGCGGGATTGAGAATTCCATCATCATCTGCCTGCCATATGCCGGTAATGGCTATGGTCGCATTTTTAAGGATCAGCTCTACGACTTTGTTAGCCGTCTTGATATCAGGCAACGCTTTCATAACCGGTGAGCGGCCATAAACTTCGCCGGGGGATTTAAGCCAGCGGAAATTAATCGCCGGGTTTTGCGGGAATGAGCCTTGCTTGAGCATGATCGGTTGATCGGCATCATGAATAAGCATGGCCGTGTAATCGTAAACAAGCTCATTAGGCAATACCGCTTCCAGCACATCAAAACGTGCCATTGGATCTTTGGAAGCTTCGCGCATAACTTTGCTTGGGATTTCTGCTTCCGGGTATCGAGCGGTAAGCTGATCGAGCGTCATGGCCAAGCGTCGGAAAGAGCCATCGAGATAACCTGATGCGCCCTCTTCCAGAACAATATGAGTCAAAGGAACGGCATGGAAACTAAAGGCCGAGAAGCTGCCGGGGTCGGATTCTTCAAAGAACAGACTGGCCGTACCGCCAACTACCAGATCAAGATAGCACTGGTGAATTTCAACCGCGAAGTTGGAGTGGTCAAAATGTGCGCTTATGGTCTTGGCGGCTTTTTCCAATGCGGGAGAAAGCGCGGCGGCTTGGTCGGGATTAACTTCGGGGCCGGGCTTTAAACCAAACCACTGTGACCAACTCGGGGTGAGATTGCCCAGCAAGCTTGCGGCAAGTTGGTCTGCCGCGTCCATAGCCGTGGCATCATAGATATGAGCGGTGCGGCGGCCTCCCGGATTAAGATCGCTGAAAAACCCGCTGCGCTGTGGCAAAGCAAAGTCATAGCAATCTTCCCATAATGTGCTCCATACATCACGATGTTTTTTTGCTGATTCATAGCGATCCATCAAAAGTTTCATGCGCACTATGTCTTCGGCTTCATCGTGAGCTTGCGAGACTGCTGCTTTTTTGTTCTTTTGTTTTGTCTGGGCAATCATCGTTTTGTTATCCTTTTTGCGTTTGTGTTTGATGGTGTTATTTACTATTTACTATTTATTCCCCCAGCAAAGTCTTGCGGGATTTGTCCCCATCGACATTGCTCAACACACCATGCAGACTTGTAGAAATCGTGCCGATGCGGCTGCGACTCCGGGCGAGAAGGCTTTTCTTGCGCTCTTCAGCTTCTTTTTCGCGGGGTTGCACATCGTCCTCGGTTTCTTGCGTAACATCAGGGGGGGGGGTGCTTGGTGTCGGGGTGGTTGTGACTACTTTCGGCGTAGAGGTTAGACTTCCCATTATTCAATGCTCCTATTTGATTGTTTTGCCAGATAGCAATAAAGCTGCCAGGGCGTTAAGATTAATAATTTATGCACACCTAAAATGCGCTTGCATGCCTCGACGCAGGTAAAGAGCATGACCGGCGCACAGGTCATAATATTGCGGATCAGTTTGGCCTCGACGACATTATGGCCGCGCTCTTTAAGCCATAAAGCAAAATCGAACTCTCCGGGCAGATCGTGGACAAGGACTTCCATGTAATTGGCCATGGGATCGATGCTGATCCAGCTCCGCCCATCATGGATTAGAATAAAGCAATGCCTGAAGCCCCGCTTTAACATACGCACATATTTTAGTTCGCTTTGATCGGTAAAAACGACCCAGACGCGCTTGCCTTCAAGTCCGGCCACGACATTTGCGAAAGCCTGCCCGGTTTCAAGGTTCATGCCGAATCCCCTTCCTTAAGGAAAGAAAAGCTTTCTTGCTGCGCCCAGTTGGAAGAAGCTATGATGCCCTTTTCCTCTAATATAGGCTCTAAACGCTCAAGTGCTTCGCGCCATATATAATAGGCACGTTGTTCCTTTACACGGCCTA
>JAGLKL010000210.1 GCA_023141075.1 Alphaproteobacteria bacterium | reverse complement strand
AAATCTATCTTATCAATAATGGTTTCGCAAGAGTTGTGCCATTTTTACTTATTTTAAAAACGATGAATTACAGTTTCTTACGTGAAATTTTTCTAAAAAACAAATGTCTGAAAACGAGAATATCAACATTTTTGTCTCAAATATTGGGTTTTTTTACGATATAAAAAATGTGGGGTATTGAATACGAGTGTACCGGCATGATTTTCTGTTTATCATATAAAGTGGCTTCGTTGCGCGATGGTTAAAAATTTGGGAGTATCGTCTTTTACGATCAAGAAAAGCGGCCACGCGCAAAGATGAACATTTTTACGTATTGCTGCGTCTTTTGCGCTTTTTACACAATAGCCCTTATCGGCGTAAACAGCGCCGCCGCTTGGGCACACATGCTTGAATCCTTGTGCATCTGTGAGATTATTGTTGAAAATACAAAAGCTGGTTTAAAATCAGTCAGAAAAAAGGCCGGATCGGTGGCAAACCATCTGTCATGACTGATGAAAAGCAGCGGACGGCGTAGACCATGCTCAAGGATACAGAAAACTATCCTTTCATCTCGGATATTATCAAAACACTCGGTATCGGAAGAACGACTTTCTATCGGCATTTTCCACCGGACACAATCCGGAAACTCAGACCACAACCATAAAATCCTAATTTTCTACAATGTACCTGCTATGTTGTTTTTCAAGTGTTTTTTCAGTAGATATCCACGGGTAAAGCCGTGGTGTTCTTGCTTCGCTCGCATAAAAATCCATCCCCCCTATCCTCCACAGATTTTGTTGTATCTGCTATGCAGACAACAGGTAACCAAAATATTATAACTGTTAGTAGTAGTGCCCTAATCAATATCATTTTATTAAAACCTGCTTTCTATAGAGCATAAAATATACACATCCGATTACTTCACTTTGCTAAAAGATACTCCATCCAGTTCTTTATTACCAAGTGGGATATTATTAGACACGGCACCTACTCCTGGGTAGAGGAATGCTGTAAAGACCATATCTCCACCTGAGTAAAACCAATACCCGCCAAATGTAGAATGCTCAGGAGAAGGCCATGAAGACCCATCATCAAATTCAACATTGAATCTTCTGTAATCTACGGCCATTTTTGAAAGATCTATAAATCGTTTATAAATAAAGCCCCGCTTTTTGGGGTCTATAAATGTAAATCGTCTTTTATTACGTTCACCACCATAACCAATTACTTCTGCAATAGCTGTTTTGCATTCACTTTCTACGGCAATAGAGAAAACTATAATTTCATCAGCTGCGGTGGTTAAACTCATTTCTCCTGTCCATACAGTCAGCCCCTCCGGATCAACGAACATAACCGGATTGGCTTCAGCGTAGAGATAGGTGTTCAATCCTCCATCAAGACCAATCGGATCGGAAGAAACGTAGCGTCCAGTCTCCGGGTTATAGTAGCGGTTCCAGTTGTAATGGAGGCCGGATTCAGCGTCATAATACTGACCTGGGAAACGTAAGTTAACGGTAATCGTGCCAGTCGGCGTGCCATTCCCGAACACGTCGCTGTCCCATGCCCAGACCTGAGAAGCACTTGCATCGGTTCCATAACGCGGGGTGCCGAGGTGGTCGGTGTGGAGGTAGGTCAAAGTCTCGCCAGTATCGATTTGAGCCAGAGGTTGCCCATTCAGGTACACATATTCACGTACCAGATTGCCCTAGTTTTTTACTCTTCCTCCCCTCCTTTCTCTTCTGCAGCCTTCTTGATTCCCTTCAGATAATCCTTGGCCATTTCATCGCCCAGCTCTGCCGCTTTGGTGAAATATTCAACGGCTTTATCCGTATCCTGCGGAACACCTGTGCCGGTCAGATAATGAACGGCCAGATTATTAAGCGCGACAGTGGAGCCCTGCTCCGCTGCTTTTTTATACCAGGTCAAACCTTTCTTGACGTCTTTCGCAACGCCTTTACCGTCCTTATCCTTGCCCTTCATATAAAGCGCAGCAAGGTTGTTCTGCGCGAGGGGCTCGCCCTTTTTCGCGGCTTTTTTGTACCATTTAACAGCCTTGTCAGAGTCCTGAGGGACATCCTCTCCCAAAGAGTATTTAACGCCTACCTTGAATTGTGCCTTGGCATCGCCTTTTTCTGCCTTAGCCAGCAAGCTCTTGAATTCAGGTTTTTCTGTCTGAGAGCCTTTAGCGTGAGCAACTCGGACAAAGTTATGTTCTGAAGCACTTACTCCAACAGCAAAACAACAAGCCGCTATGCAAAATATATAAAACTTTCTCATTTGTGCTCCTTTTGTTCATTTTCAATTTTCTCTAATTCTTCTTTTGCCCCTGGAACCTTCATATCTACAGCCTTTTTGATATATTTTAGTCCTTTGTTTTTTGAAACCTTTAAACCGAACAGACCATAGTAAAGGTTTAAACCATGGGTCACTGTACACATGCCGTGCCCCAAAGAAGCGCCTTTTTCAAAAAGCTGAGCGGCTTTGGATTCATCTTCCTCTA
>JAGLKL010000021.1 GCA_023141075.1 Alphaproteobacteria bacterium | reverse complement strand
GTTTTTCGTGCAAGGCGGTCGCCAAGTATGTCTTGTTCGGTTATAAATGCAACATGCTCGGTTTTAAACCCGTTTTCCAAGGGGATAACGCATAAACCAATAACTCCCGGCTTTAGTTTTTTTGCATCTTTATAGTGCAGAATATCTGTTATTTTCTTTATATCCGCAGCTTCCATCAGCCCACGCAGCCGCGCCTTGGAGCCTTCACTATAGGCCGCAACAAAGACCTGTACACCCTTCCCGTTCAACTTCAGTATGTGGGTTTTGAACTCTGCGAACACATCACCATCCGGCAAAGCGCGAATATCTGAGAAATTACGGCCTGTTTGTGCACCATTATCGTCCATTCCCTTTTGTTCCGGAGCACCAAAGGGAGAAAACACCGTTATATTATGAGTAAGCGCATCCCATTCCTCCTGCAACAAATACAGTTTCTGCGGTTCGACGGGATTATAAATGCTGCCGGATATTTGTTGTTTATTGCCGTTTTTTTGTGCTCCTTTTGCGAGCGTACAGCGTGCTTCATAGAAATCCTGTATCTGGTCAATTCGCTTATGATAGGCATCAGGAGTATGAAAATCACAGGTGATTTGTGCATTCGGAATATAATCAAACAGCGTTTCCATCTGCTCATGAAACAGCGGCAACCAGTGTTCCATGCCATTATATTTACGCCCTTCGCTTACAGCATTATATAGCGGATCACTCTTTTGCTGTGCGCCAAAGGTCTCGCGGTATCCGGCACGAAAGCGTGAGATTGTTTCTTTATTCAGGAAAAACTCTCTGGCAGGGTGCAATATAATTTGTTTCAGGTTATTTTGCGTACGCTGACTAAGCGGATCGAAGGTTTTTATGCTTTCTATTTCATCGCCGAATAAATCGAGGCGAACGGGATCTTCGTAGCCTGACGGGAATAAATCAACAATCCCACCGCGCAAAGCATACTCCCCCGGCTCACGTACCGTATCGCTGCGGATATAGCCGTTTTGGGTTAAATATTGTGATAAATGCCCGGTATCGATGCTGCCCCCGACTTTGGCGCTAAAGCTTGCATCTTGTAAAATATGCTGCGGCATTGTGCGTTGGAGCGCTGCGTTTATATTGGTTAGGACAATGCGCGGATAGCGTTTCTTTTCACTTTTCCAGTCAAGCATAGTGCATAATGCTGCTACACGCTGCGCAATGATGTCTCCGTGCGGGGAAACACGATCATAAGGCAGACAGTCCCAAGCAGGAAAAGTAATGACTTTTACATCCGGGGCGAAGAAGGTCAGGAACTTTTTAAGCGCATCAATACGCGCATCATCCAGTGCAATATGAACCAGGACGCGATCCTTGGGCATAACATTGCGTGCAATATCCACCAGAACCAGCGCGTCTGCGCCTTCCGGTACGCCGTATAGAAACGTGTCAGGTTTTGATTGATTTAGGTTATCTGCCGCTGTATTGTGCACCACAATGTCCTTCTGGCCAGTATCAATGAGTATATAATAAATATATATCGATTGGCCTTTATATATATGTTTTACGCTATTTCAAGGGGCCTTTAGAATAATGAGTTCGAATAGAAGCTTAATGACTGATGATGAGACCGTCGCAAACAAGGCACTGCTAAAAAGTGCTGTTCAGAATAATAAGGCCATTTCCAAAAGAGGCTTGCAGGAACGTATGTTTACAGCCGTATTTAGCGGTTTTGTATATCCTCAGATATGGGAAGACCCGGAAATCGACATTTCGGCCATGCGTATTGATGAAAACACCCATATTATGGCGATCTGCTCAGGCGGATGTAATATGCTCAATTACCTGACAGAAAACCCGGCCAGCGTAACGACTGTAGACCTGAACCCGGCGCATGTGGCATTAGGACGTCTGAAAATTACAGCTTTGAAATATCTGCCTGATTATGAAAGCTTCTTTTTGTTCTTTGGCTGTGCGGATGATCCGAAAAATATTGAGAATTATGAAACATACATCGCTCCCAATCTGGATAAATTTACTTATGATTACTGGGAGAAAAAGATAGTTCCGCACGGACGGCGGATTAATATGTTCAAAAAGAACATCTACCGCTTTGGACTATTAGGTACATTTATCGGTATGGTTCACCGCGTTGCCAAACTTTACGGAAAAGACCCGCGAGATATCCTGAAAGCGACTTCCATGGACGAACAAAGAGAGATTTTTGATCGTACGCTGGCTCCGTTATTTGATAAGAAATTTGTCAAAATGATGTGTAATAAACCTGAGTCCCTATATGGACTTGGTATTCCGCCTGCTCAATTTGACGATTTGAATTACTCTGCCAACGGAAATATGGCTTCTTTGTTAAAAAACCGGCTGGAACGTCTTGCCTGTCAATTCCCGATTGAGGATAATTACTTTGCTTGGCAGGCTTTTAGCCGTGGGTATGACCGGGAAAACCGTATGGCCGTGCCGCGTTATCTTAAAGAAGAAAACTATGAAACGCTTAAGGCCAATGCTGATAAGGCAAAAGTCGTACACTCTACGATTACCGAGTATTTGAATTCTAAAACACCAAAAAGTCTTGATTGTTTTGTTTTTCTTGATGCGCAGGACTGGATGAATGATGAGCAGCTTAACGATTTGTGGTCTACTGTTCTAAGATCTGCCAATGACGAGGCGAGGGTGATTTTCCGCACCGCCGGTGAAGACAGCCCACTCACAGATGCTTTGAGTGATGATAACCTTTCTCCATGGGAATATGATCTGAGCCTAACGCAGCCGCGTAATGAGAAAGACCGTTCCTCAATTTACGGCGGGTTTCATACCTATACGCTAAAACCAAGGGACTAATACACAGCTAAGAGAGAGACTTAATACATGTCGACAGCTTTGGATTACACTGCGCCTCAGAGCGAAGACCAGACAAAAATCAACATGGATAATATGTATCGCTGGACGCGCCATTTTTACGATTTAAGCCGGAAATACTTTCTATTGGGTCGCGATCAGATGATTGATGCGCTTGATATCAAAGATGGCGAGCATGTGTGTGAGATTGGCTGCGGCACTGCGCGTAACCTCATTCAAATTGCGTGTAAATATCCGGGGGGCGTGTATTACGGACTCGATGCCTCTGAAGAAATGCTCAAGACCGCACAGACCAATCTGGAACACGCGCAGATGGAGAATAAAATCTCTCTTAAGCAGGCTTATTCCCAATCTTTTGATCCTGCAGAGCTTTTTGGATTGGAAGAGCCTTTAAACAAGATTGTCTTTTCTTATGCGCTATCTATCATTCCGCCTTGGCACGAATCACTTGACCATGCACTAAAGCTTTTGCCTTCAGGCGGACAGATTCATATTGTAGATTTCGGTTCTCAGGATGAATTGCCGGAAGGTTTTCGTAATTTTCTCTTTTGGTGGCTGAAGAAATTTCATGTTTATTACAAGCCGGAGATTCTCTCGTACCTAAAACAGATGGAAATTGAGAAAAAAGGGTCATTAGAGGTTCAATCCTTGTTTAGAGGTTATGCTTACCGCGCGATCTTTATCAAGGCATAATCGTATTTATGTTATTGTAATAGCTTAAAAACCTCAAAGGAAGCGATATCTTCAAGCGGAGTTTCCTTGCCGTTCAGCCGGTTATACAAATCAGAATCATTTCGGGTCAAAATTTCTTCATATTGCCTCTCGATCTAACCGAGTTTAACCGCTAAACTTCTTTGATTGCATAAATTAAAAAGAGCGTTTTACCCTTATGAGTCAACGACCTTTTGAGATTGATCCTTTGTTTCGCGGTCTAACCACCCTTCCCGGTCTGGGGCCGCGCAACGGTAAACTGGTTGAAAAGCTGGTAGAAGGGCCGCGCGTCGCGGATTTGCTGTTTCACGGGCCGGCGGATTTTATAGATAGGCGCTTTACCTGCCCGCTATCCCAAGCTCCAAACGGCAAGATGCTGACCACGCAGGTGAGGGTTGAAAAACACTATCAGAATGAAAGGAAATCCCTGCCTTACCGCGTGAAATGTACCGATGGCAGCGGGACGGTTATGCTGGTGTTTTTTCATGCTAAAAAGGGCTGGATCGAGAAACTTTTGCCGCTTGGATCGGAACGTGTTATCAGCGGAAAAATCGAGTATTTCCAAGGCCAGATACAGATGGTGCATCCTGAAGTCGTTAAGCCGCAGGAGCGTGAAAGCCTCGAAGCGGTTGAACCGATTTATCCTTTGACCGCCGGAATTACTAATAAAGTCCTGCGCAAAGCCATTAAGTCTGCGCTGAATTATGTTCCAAAGCTGCCGGAATGGATTGATGAGGCACATAAGAAACGCGAGAACTGGCCGGACTGGGATGACGCTGTGCGTTCCTTGCACACCCCGGAAAGCGCTAAAGATCTGGAGCCGACAAGTAAAGTGCGTATGCGTCTTGCTTATGACGAGCTTTTAGCTAATCAATTAACTCTGGCTCTGGTGCGCGACCGCCGACGCAAGATAAATGGCCGGAGTTTTATATCTACCGGGGATTTGCGCAAAAAAATTGAGGCGGTACTGCCCTTTAATCTGACGGGCGCACAAACACGTTGTCTGGCAGAGATCGATAAAGATATGATCGCGAAAGCGCGTATGCTCCGTTTGCTTCAGGGAGATGTGGGCAGCGGTAAGACGATTGTCGCAGTTTTGGCCATGATGAATGCAGTGGAAAACGGCGCTCAGGCAGCGATTATAGCACCTACTGAAATTTTGGCGCGTCAACATGAAAAAAGCTTGAGACCGTGGCTTGAGGCTGCCGGTGTGCGTTTTGTGACACTGACCGGTCGTGATAAGGGAAAAACCCGCGAGGTAATGCTCAAACAAATCAAGGACGGCACGGCGCAAGTGATACTCGGCACGCATTCAATATTCCAGAGCGATGTAGAATATCATGATCTGGGGATAGCAGTGATTGACGAACAGCACCGTTTTGGTGTGCATCAGCGTATGGAGCTTTCAACAAAAGGTAAGGGGACGGACATCCTTGTGATGACAGCGACTCCGATCCCGCGCTCTTTGGCTCTGACCGCCTACGGAGATTTGGAGATATCAAAGCTTGATGAGAAACCTCCGGGACGCAAGCCTGTTGAAACCATGCTGTTTTCGCAGGAAAAACTGGATGATCTTGTCGCGGCACTGAAACGGAAAATCGCCGAGGGCGTGCGGATTTACTGGGTTTGTCCGCTGGTTGAGGAATCGGACGTGCTGGATTTGGCCGCTGCTGAAGAGCGATATGACATCTTAAAAGCGCAATTCGGTGAACGTATAGGGCTGGTACACGGGCGCATGAAGCCAACCGATAAAGATGAAGTGATGACTGCGTTCGCTGGAGGTAATCTGGATATCCTTGTCGCAACAACAGTGATTGAAGTCGGCGTAGATGTGCCTGAAGCCACAATTATGGTAATTGAACATGCAGAGCGCTTTGGTTTGTCTCAATTACACCAGCTACGCGGGCGTGTTGGTCGGAGCGCGGAGCAATCTTATTGCTTTTTGGTGTATTCAGGGCCACTTGGAGAGATTGCCAAGGAGCGTTTGAGCATCATGCGCGAGACAGAAGACGGGTTTTTGATTGCTGAAAAAGACCTAGAACTGCGTGGAAGCGGCGATATTCTGGGAACCAAGCAAAGCGGTGTTACTGACTTCGCCTTGGCGGATATGACAGTTCATGGTGAGTTACTGGCAACGGCGCGTGATGACGCAAAATTAATTATCAGCAAGAGTCCTGAATTAGATACTCGTCGTGGCGTATCGTTAAAGACGCTTCTCTACTTATTTGAGCGCGATCAGGCAATTCGGTATTTCCGGGGTGGGTAAGGTTAAAGTGTTGGTTTAACTTTAGCTTTAGCTGGGAAAAGCGATTAATGTTTCTTCCCATCTTAATTCGCTGCGGCTTTCTCAGAGCTATTACCATTGTTATCAAGCTCTTTTTTGATATCTTCCATTTCACCGGTTATGCGATCTATGATGAACATCACCTCTTTCATTTCTTCGCTTGAAGGCATACCGTAAGCATGCGTGCCACAATCTTTGCAAACGACGCGAGCAGGAATTCCTATCACTACGCAACCATCTGGAATATCCGTCGTCACAACAGAATTTGCACCAACTTTGGCATATTCGCCGATTGTTATGTCTCCAAGTACTTGAGCGCCTGCACCAACGATACTTCCTTTTTTAAGTGTCGGGTGGCGTTTGCCGTCTACCTGACCTTCTTTTCCTACACCACCCAGCGTTACGCCGTGATACATGGTAACATCATCTTCTACGATAGCGGTCTGACCAATAACACATCCTGTACCATGATCTATAAAAACATTATTTCCTATACGCGCTTCGGGGTGGATTTCTATGCCGGTAAAAATGCGCCCGAGATTGGCAAAAAATCGAGCCACTCCACGCAATCCAAGATGCCATATAAAATTATTCATCCTGTGCAAAAATATGGCGTGGTAGCCGTTATAGGCAAAAAGAACCTCCGCGAAGGTAGGGTTGGCCGGGTCACATTTTTGGATATATCTCAAATGGTCAAACATTCTCCGTTTATTTCCTTTTTTGACTCTTTATTGCTCCTAGGATGCGCCCCTTTTTGCATCATTCCTGCCGTTTATGCAAGCCGAAAAAGCCGGTTTTTTTGGCGGGTTTTTCCTGATCTTCAGTAGCTTTGTGCTCGGGTGGGGTAATAATCCCTGCGGAAACAACAAGTTTTATGCCCTCCTCTACACTCATACTCAGGTAAACAAGTTCTTTTTTAGGGACAAAAAGCAGGTAACCCGATGTCGGGTTTGGCGTTGTGGGGACAAAAACGTTAACCGTTTCATGCGCCGTGCCTTCCTGCACTTCCCCCTTGCTGATACCGGTAACAAAGCCAATAGACCAGATCCCTTTGCGAGGGTATTCCAGCATGACAACTTCTCGAAAAGCGGAAGACTGGCTAGCCATGATGGTTTCCAGTATTTGCTTGATCGCTCCGTGAAGCGTACGGATGATTGGCATTTGCTCAACAATATATTCCGAGAGCTTGATAAATAACCGCCCCAGAAAGTTGGTCGCGAACCAGCCTATAAAGATGAACACCGCAATGACAGTAATCAGGCCAAGTCCGGGGATCGTTGTTTTAGGGTATATGACTTCATACCACTCTGCCGGAATTATGAGCGCTACCTTGTTATCAACAAAAGCCAGAAAAATATATGTCAGATAGACCGTGATGCTAATTGGTGCCGTGACTAAAATCCCTGTAAAAAGATAGCGGCGTAAACGGATCATCAACCCGGAAGAGAGGCTCTGGCGTGGTTCCTCAGACTCAGGCGATGCCTTTTTAGATGCCTTTTTAGGTGTATCCGGTTTTAGAGACTTAGATGCCTTTTTTTCCATCACTAGTCCTTAAAGTTATCTGGAAGTTTATCTTTCGTGCGCACACTATGACGCGATAATGCCTTTGTGACAAGCGTTACATGCTTGTGAATCTATTTCCTCTATACGCCCTGACCTTAGCTTCCCCAATCCTTATTCTTCCGGCATTTCTATTTCTTCGTAAGTTATGGTGTTAATAAACAAGGGTATGGTTCTTTGCCTTTTGTCTATCAACTATGTTGTTTGAAGATCAGACTAGACAACCGGCTCCATATAATACCTAATGTGTTTCCTGAGCTATCTTTATCGGGGACAAATCGACCTTAAATAATCACTTAGTAAAAAATGAAAAGGTGTCATTAATGAAGAATTTTACCCTAGGATTTTGTCTGTTCTATATCCTTATCATCTTTATCGGCGCCTATTTCGAAAACTTTTTTCACAAACATATTGTGGGACCCATCGGAGCCATACAGTATTTAACCCATCTGGTGCTAAAGCCGGAGCCTAATGAGTTGTGGTATCATATTGAAACCACACAGGAAAAAGGCGTGATTACATATGACGATGAGAAAAGCTGGGGAGATTATACCTTATTCACTAACATTGGTCTGAATAAAGCCGTCATCATCGATATGTCCGGAAAGATCGTTTATGAATGGGACATTACATTTCCTCCCAGGAGACTGGCTTATCAGGATTGCATGAGTACTGTAAGGGTTTTTTCTGATCCAACGAACCGTGGAAATATCTATGTCATGTATTCCGGGGAAAAAGCCGTCGTAAATGATTCTGGAATAATTAAGTTTGATTCAAATTCAAACATATTATGGGAGAATCCTAATTTTTTGCATCATGATATGGTTTTCCTTGAAGACGGAAAGTATATGGCTTTATACTACGCTATTCGACAAAAAGAACACTCCGACCTTCCTCAAATAGAAACGCCTTTTTTAGAAGAATATCTAGTCGTCGTAGATAGTAATGAAGGAAAGTTTATCAAAAGCATTTCATTTTTTGATGCTTTCGCCAAATCTGAATATAAATCTGTTTTGGAGAGCTTGTACCGAATCTCGGATGATCCCAATATAATTGATGGTGACCTTCTACATCCAAATACAATCACTCTTGTTCCCAAGCATGTTTCAGAGGCCTTCGACAAAATTACTGAAAATAGCGTCATGCTCTCCTTCAGGAATCTCGATATGATTGCGTTTCTTGATATGGACACAGAAACTATAACTTGGGCATTCTATGGCCCTTGGAAAGGACAGCACGACACAAAGTTTTTAGAAAACGGACATGTCATTATGCTTGATAATCAGGGGCATACCGGCCTAGGGGGACGTTCCAGAATAATAGAAGTCGATTTAAATGATTTGAGTATTGTATGGGAATATGGCGGCAGCAAGGATAAACCCTTTTATACCGTCTATAACGGCATGATCGAGATATTACCTAACGGCAATATTCTGGTAACCGAAACGCATACGGGACGCATCTTCGAGGTCACCAGAAACAAAGAGATTGTATGGGATTATTATGTTAAGGGCAGGATTGAGCTTAAAGGCACAACTAGGATTCCTTCTGTCTTATCAGCCCAAAGATTTTCCAAAGAAGAGTTAAGTGCTTTGATTGTAGATTAGACTTTTTCGCATGCCCATAATGAATATAATTAATAGGTTCTGACCTAGACAACCGCCCCGTATAATGCCTAATATGCTGCCTGAGTTGCCTTTATCGGGGACAAATCGACCTTCAATAATCGCTTAGTAAAAAATGAAAAGGTTCATTAATGAAGAATTTTATCCTAGGGCTTTGTATCTCTTACATACTTATCATCCTTATAGGTTCCTGTTTTGATAATTTTGTTCATAAGCATGTTGAGGGGCCCATTGGTGTTATGAAATCTCTGGCCAGCCTGACACAAGAACCGAGACCTAATGAGTTGTGGTTTCAACATGAAACCACACAGGAAAAAGGCGTGATTACATATGACGAGGAGAAAAGCTGGGGGGATTACACCTTGTTCACCTTCATTGGTCTGAATAAAGCTGTCATCATCGATATGTCCGGGAAGCTCGTTTATGAATGGGACATTACATTTTCTACCGGGAAACCGACGGATCGGTATCGTGTAACTACAACACGGGTTTTTTCTGATCCAACGAACCGCGGGAATCTTTATGTTATGTATATTGGCAAAACAAACGAGGCTAACCAATGTGATACGATTAAGTTTGATTCAAATTCAAACATATTGTGGAATAACTCTAGTACTTTTCATCATGATATGACTTTCCTTGAAGACGGAAAATATATGACTTTTCGTCAGACTATTCGACAAAAAGAACACTCCGGCCTTCCTCAAATAGAGCCGCCTTTTTTAGAAGACTATCTGGTCGTCGTAGATAATAATGATGGAAAGTTTAGCCAAGACATTTCATTTTATGATGCTTTCGCCAAATCTGAATATAAATCTGTTTTGGAGAGCTTAAGCCGAGTCCAGAGTGATCCCAGAATGATTCATGGTGACCTTCTACATCCCAATACAATCACTCTTGTTCCCAAGCATGTTTCAGAAGCCTTCGACAAGATCACTGAAAATAGCGTCATGCTCTCCTTCAGGAATATCGATATGATCGCGTTTCTTGATATAGACACGGAAACTATAACTTGGGCATTCTATGGCCCTTGGAGAGGACAGCACGATGCAAAGTTTTTAGAAAACGGACATGTCATTATGCTTGATAATCAGGGGCATACCGGCTCAGGTGGGCGTTCCAGAATAATAGAAGTCGATTTAAATGATTTGAGTATTGTATGGGAATATGGCGGCAGCAAGGATAAGCCCTTTTATACTCGCTATAATGGAATGGTCGAGATATTACCTAACGACAATATTCTAGTAACCGAAACGCATACGGGACGCATCTTTGAGATCACCAGAAACAAAGAGATCGTATGGGATTATTATGTTAAGGGCAGGATTGAGTATAAAGACACAACTAGAATCCCTTCTATCGTATCAGCCCGAAGATTTTCCAAAGAAGAGTTAAGTGCTTTGATTGTAAATTAAGCTTTGTGTTTTCCCGGTAATGGTAGTTATCAGCTCTTCCTCTTCCACTGAGAATGGGAGATCGTAATAATCCGGCGCAGAAATGCCTTGTGCTGTTTGCTCTAAATTGGTCGGCTTATCAATTCCACAAAAAGCGGTAATATTACCAAGCTCTGTAAATGGATTGCGGCATAAATTCTCATATCTGAGCAGATAGACCCGATCAGATATTTCCGGAGTTTTTAATATTTTTTCAATTATAAAGTCATATGTGTATTTCCATTGCAAAGCCCAGCCTTCGACTTCTTTCCCGCTGTCCCAACACTCAATAATTTTCCTGTATTCTTCGGGTTTCCCTAGATACACCGGACAACGATTGAGACCAAATTCTTTATGACCTATCCAATCCATATAATTTTTCAAGCGTTTATCCTCAGTTTCAATTTTGCTAAACAGGTAATGCTGTTTCATTAATGAAGCTATATGGGTGAGTGGGTCTCTTACGCATAATATAAATTTAGCGGTTTTGCTGTTTTTGAGAATATAAGGTGCGCGGGCAAGATTATAATTTCCCTTGGCCAAATATCTGTTTTTGTCGCTTGTCAGCAGCACTTTTTTGATAAAGTCAGAATAAAAACACTCAAATTTGCTGTTTTGCGTTTTTTCATCAGGCGGATAGTTTGCGTTTTCCTGAAAAGAATGCGGGAAGAAACGCATCCACAGCATTTCCTCCAGAGCCTCCGGGCTATCAATACTTACGCGGATGCGATCAAAATGCGCTCTTTCTTTTTCCTGCGCACACTGACTTAAAGACGTTATTTTGTGCCAGATATAAGGAAAATGGATAAAGGGATAATTCCTGTAGGTTAAAGAGCCAAACTCATTCGTATTATACAGGAAATTCAGAGTAATCGTTGTTCCGGATCTGGCGAGACCGGATATATACATTTCCTGTTTACCCTCTATTTTATCAAGATAATTTCTTAAATATTCACTTTCTACATTTCCAAACCCCATCCAGAGAGATTCAAGATGATGTGCCAAAGCACTTAGTGCATATGTCGGCAAGTTAACCTTGTAATTGCCTGAGGACTTGTTTATCCTCCCGTCTATATAATTTTTGTAGGAATCGCGTATTTTATGTTTCATCGTTTTTTCTTTTTGAGTGCTCTTCTGGTTTTTCTGGTCAGTTTCACGACACCTGCCAACGCTTATATAGGCCCGGCCATAGTTATATTGAGTTCTATTTTAGGGCCGGTTGTCGCCATTTTAGTCGTGGTTATATTAACACTGTTCTTCCCGGTATTGAAACTCTATAGAAAACTTAAAACCGGTTCAAAAAAAGACCAAAATGACCAAGAGAAATCTAAGCAAGACGAAGAAACTCAAGACAAGGAAA
>JAGLKL010000209.1 GCA_023141075.1 Alphaproteobacteria bacterium | reverse complement strand
GAGACATTGGAGCAAGCGCAGATTAATTATGCGAACGGCCAGAGCACCTATATCAACGTTTTGGGCAGCATTACGAGCGTGCAATCACTGGAGCAAAAGGTGATTTCGGCTCGTCTTACTCAAGCGCAAGCGCGGGTAAGTTTATACCGCGCACTAGGTGGTCAGGGATGGGGTGATGTTGTGCCTAGTGTAACGACATTGATGAATTATCCAGACAGTGTAAATGTGAATGCACATACACAAGAAGGTGAAGAAATGGAAAAGGAACAGCTATGAGCAATACGAAAAAGAAAAAGTTTTCAGTGCTTTACGGCTTTCTGCGAGCAATCATAAGCCTTTCTATTATCGGCATTGCTGCTGCCATTGGGGCATGGTTCTATTTTAATCCCGTACATACGGAAAAAGCCGCCAAGCATGAGCAAAGAAAAGTTTATGTCACGACAATGCCTATTTCCTTTGGTGACTTCCCGGTTGAGATTGAAGTCATGGGTAAAATAAGTCCGGCTCGGGAAATGACATTAAAAGCGCAAGTCTCCGGCGAGATTGTCTGGGTTTCCGAGAATTTCATTCCCGGCGGATTCTTTGAGGCCGATGAGCATATTTTGGAAATTGATCCGGCTGATTACTTGTTGGCTGTTGAGTTCAAACGCGCTGCTTATAAACAGGCTAGGGCTGCCTACCGGCTCGAAGAGGGGCGGCAACAAATCGCCAAAAATGAAATAGAGATTTTACAGCGAAACACAGGAAAAACGCTTAAAAGTACTGATCTGGCATTGCGTAAACCCCAACTTGCTCAGGCAAAAGCAAATCTCGATGCGGCAAAGGCATCTCTGGATATTGCCTTGCTTAGTCTGGATCGTACAACTTTGAAAGCCCCGTTTGATGCGATTGTAACAGATCGCAATACAAATTTAGGCAACGTGATTGCCGCACAAAGCCAACTCGCGACGCTGGTCGCTACAGATGAATACTGGATTAATATCGATATCTCATTACGTGATTTGCCTTGGTTAAGTTTCCCGGATAATGTTATTGGTTCAACAGGAACAAAAGCCATTGTAAAACTAGGTGACATGCGTGGCTTGCGTGAAGGTGAAGTTTTCAAACAAACCGGTTTAATCGATGAGCAGAGTCATTTGGCCGGTGTTATTGTTCGCGTGCCTAATCCTTTGTCGCTGGAAAAAGATGAAGATATAAGAGTCCCTTCTCTTGTGCTTGGAGATTATGTACCGGTGAAACTGATCGGTAAAACCCTAACGGGAGTTGCCCGTATTCCACAGCAATATGTTCATAAAGACAATCATGAAGATACTGTCTGGTTGGAACAAGGCGGAAGGCTAGTCATACAGCCTATTACTTTAGTCTATAAAGACCGAACATACGCTTATGTCACTGAAGGACTTGAATATGCTTCAAAGCTGGTAACGTCCAATATCATTACGCCCGTGGCCGGAATAGACATTATTGTTCAAAATAATGGCGGGGATAAATAGGTTAAAACATAATTATGGCGCATATTGACCCAAAAGAACTCGATGATATTAAGCCCGGACCTATTGTCTGGATGGCAGCGCATCCGGTTGCAGCCAATCTGATGATGTTCGTGATGCTGTTTGGTGGTTTTTTCCTGTTGCTTGGATCCCGGCAGGAACACCTCCCGCAATTCACCATCGATAAAGTCTTGATTACCATGGCCTATCCCGGAGCCAGCCCGGAGGAAGTCGAACAGGGAATTCTGCTGGCGATTGAAGATGCGCTTAAGAATGTGGACGGCCTTGATGAAATAATCTCTGCTGCTTCCGAAAGCATAGGCAGTGTCTTGGCTGATATCGAGGATGAAGATGAAACTTTGCGAATTATTCAGGATATCAAAACCGAAGTTGACCAGATTACGACCTTTCCGATCGATGCCGAAAATCTGACTGTAAGCCTTATTCAGATGGACGACCGCGTCCTTGAGTTGGTACTCCACGGCTCAGTGACGCAAAATGTTTTGCGCGAAACCGCAGAGCAAATACGTTCAAACCTTGAGCGCGATGAAGATATTACACTGGTGAAATTTCAGAATATACGCGGATATGAAATACATATCGAGATCCCGCAAGAGAGTTTGCGGCGCTATAATCTGAGTATCCCGGAAATTGCTTCGATTTTGTCTGTGCGCTCTGTGGAACTGGGCGGTGGCACACTCAAAACCTCTGCCGAGCAAATTCTGGTGCGCATAACCGAGAGAAAAGATTATGCGCGTGAATATGCCAATATTCCGATTATAACCAATGATAACGGCAGTATGGTTATTTTGGGGGATATTGCCCGGATTACAGATACCTTTGCAGATAAAGACGTTTATGACACATTTAACGGCAAGCCTGCTATTGAAATGACCGTCAACGGTTCTGCTGATAAAAGCCCGGTGACAGTGGCTGCTTCAACGCGCCTGCTGATTGAAAAAATTAATAACGACCTACCCGGAGATCTGGAACTGAGC
>JAGLKL010000208.1 GCA_023141075.1 Alphaproteobacteria bacterium | reverse complement strand
TCAACCTGTGCCCATTGGGTAAAAAATTCACTTGCGCAATTCTGTACTATTCTTAAGTGAAACTACTTTAATTATCCTGGTAGTACAAAACATGACGCATCACATAAAAGCGTTTGCGTCATGTCTGATTGTTTCCGGTATTTATTATAGTAGTTTCACTTAATTATTTATTTGTCCCGGTTTTCGATAGAGGGTGTTTTTCCTCAACCGTTTTCTTTGCATCCTCATTGATGATATGTGTGTATATTTGCGTTGTTGCGATATCTGCGTGCCCTAGCATTTTTTGCACTGAGCGCAAGTCTGCGCCGTTATTAAGCAGATGTGTTGCAAAAGCGTGGCGCAGCACGTGAGGGCTTATGCGACCATCATCCATTTTTGCTGCTTTTGCCAAGTCTTTTAGCAACTGGGCAAAGCGCTGACGGGTCAGGTGTCCGCTCACAGATGTTTTCGACGGGAACAACCATCTATCCTGAGAAGATGATGCATCATTGTTTTGGGAAATATGTTGTTTACGCACGTTGAGATATTTCTTTAATGCCTCTTGCGCTGTTGTTGAAATGGGTACCATGCGTTCACGACCGCCTTTTCCTTCAACAATCAGGTGATCAGAATTTTTGCCAATCGCAGAAAGCGGCAGTCCGACAAGTTCGGAAACACGAAGTCCGGTTGCGTATAGCATTTCGATCAGGCAGACAAGGCGTATATTTTCAGCCGTATTTTTTGCACCGGCTGTTTTAATCAGTGTATTGACTTCTTCTTCTGACAAAGTCTTTGGCAAAGTACGGCTTTGCTTGGGACTTTCGATTGTGGATGTTGGGTCATCTTCACGTGCATTCTCGGATACGAGGTAACGGAAAAACTGACGCAATGCAGACAGACGACGCGCAATGGTACGTACAGCAATTTTGCTGTTACCTCCGCTTTTGGTATTGGTTTTGTTGTTCAGGTATTTCAGATAATCCTTCAAGTCATCGGTAGAAGTCTTATTGATCTCGATATTTTTTTGCTCACGAAGGAAGAGGCTTACATCAGCCAGATCACGCCAATACGCCTGACGCGTATTCATCGCTGCGCCGCGTTCGGTTGTCAGCATATCCAGAAACGCATCAACAAGAGGATGTAAGTCCGGTTTGGGCATTGCAGGGCGGCCGGGTCTTGCCATGTTTATCTCCTTAAAAGTTCTTCTGTTTTCGTTTTTTGTCCCTTGCCTGCTTGCATCAGAGCCTCTGCTACGATATGGCGGGGAGCAATTTTTATACCTACGTTACTCAAAGCGGATGCAATATTTCCTAAAGTTCCAATATACATATCTTGTTTATCAATCTTGCTTAATATGCAGGCTGATAGCAGTAAAGATACGCTGATATCTTGATTCTCACTGGCTTGTTTCAAAGTACTCAAAACATGATAAGGAGGCATTGTATACCTTTTATCTTTACCTAAGTCAAAACCATTTATATCTTTCATGCGCACTTTATCACTATTTATCGGGGTGATGTCAATATTTTCTATAATATTTCTCACATCTTTTATGAGGCCGGATCGTAATGGTTTTGTTGATATATTATTATACATTTTATTTTTGAGTGCGCTTTTATCATTTTCATAAAGTAGAAACAATGAAATAAGAAGTTTTTCTCGCGCTATTTCTTGTTGTGGTTGATCGGAATAATCGATTTTTAGCAAATCATTTATCCATGTTTTTGAAATTTTTTGCGGTGTGTATAAATATAGATGGACAATATCCAGAGCATCTTCAAGCGAAATATCTTTTTCAATATCCAATTTACTAATAACCGGCAGGAAGGGGATCATGAGCTTGTCGGAATGTTTATGAGCCAGAGCTATCGCCCGGGATATTTTTTCTGCGCGGGCGGTTCCCAGCCAATTTTCTGTTGTTTCTTCATATAGCTGTGCGATGATGAGTAATTCGTCCGTAGCCGTTGGGGTAGAAGGGCCGGGCGCTGTTGTTTGCCCTTCTATTTTCTTTTCTTGTTTTTGTTTTTCAAGGAGTTCTTTATAAAAAGCAGTCATCGCTTCGGGTGGTTCAATGGCATGATCTATGGCAGCGCCAAGCAGTAATGCTTTTTGCAGATCGCTCAGGCTTGGTTGCGCAAGAAGGATGGAAATATGCTCAGGCGGGATTTTCGCTATTGTCTGGGGAGTAATGTATTTTGTTGAAATACTTCCTTGTGCACATAGGGCTGCACGCTCAATCATGCTTAAAGCGGCGAAGTCTTTCGGATCATATTCATATACGTAGTCCGGGGATTCGAGTATCGCATCGAGAATTGAGTATTGGGAGAAGTCATCTTTTTTGTCTTTCCGGGAAGAGTTTTCACCGGGCAGAGACGCTTCACAATAGAAATTGAGAATAGTCCATAAAGGAATGTCCTTAAATTGACCGGAAAGAGTTTTGATTTCCAGACATGCAAGTCCTTTTTGCCGGTTAAGTAGCATGGCATAAACGCCTGTGCGAACGGTCGGTTCGTCCA
>JAGLKL010000207.1 GCA_023141075.1 Alphaproteobacteria bacterium | reverse complement strand
ATAAAATAGTTGCGACTGGCGTGAAATTATCAACTACTCACGGCTGATTCATATAGTAGTTTAAGCTTATGGTCTAAACTACCATATCATTCTTTTCATCCGAGACATCCGGGAGTAAAGGCACAAAACGCACCGCCAACATATCCTTGACCGAATATGCATCTTCGCTTTCGCGCTGATAAAGCTTGAGCATTTGTTCGCCCATACCGCCCACAGGAATAATCATCTTGCCGCCAACCCGGATTTGATCAATCAGAGCCTGAGGCGGTTTTTCCCGTGCCGCCGCTGTTACAATGATCTTGTCAAAAGGTGCCTGATCAATACCGTTAATACGCGGCCAACCCTTCATCCCATCTGCTACAATCGCTGTAATATTGCGTAAGCGCAATTCCTCAAAGCGTTTCTCAGCCTCTTCCAGCAAATCTTTAAACCGCTCAATCGTATAGACACGCCGCGCCAAATGAGAAAGAACCGCTGTCTGATACCCGCACCCTGTTCCAATCTCAAGCACTTTATCACGATCAGAAATTTCCAAAGCCTGACTCATAAAAGCAACAATATAAGGCTGGCTGATTGTCTGCCCCAAACCAATAGGCAGCGCCGTGTCCTCCCACGCCTGATCAGCAGCATAAGGCGGCACAAAATAATCACGCGGCACACGCTCTATCGCACTGAGCACATTTGTGTCGGTAATCCCTTGCATGCGCAAATTCATAATTAAACGGATACGCTTATTCGCTGCTTGTCTGTTCATTATTCTTTTACCTTAAACAAGAAATCAAAGGTAACTCCTTGAGGAAAAGGCTCCCCTTTTCTCATCTCACCATTGATACTATGAAAGATCACTTTATAAGATAATTCAGAATTTTCACCTGAAATATACATGTTCTCAACCTCGTGATTAATCCCGGCCTTGTCTTCTAGATATTCGACCAAATCTACAATGATAGCTTCGTGCTCATCAACAGTAATGCGCAACTCCGAGCCATTAAAAAACAATTTCAGCTCATATTGCCCATCAATCTTAACATTTTGTTCCCACGGCTTATTATCGTTTAAGCTATGGATATAGCCAGAAAAATCTCTCACAAGATAATCATAACTCCGAACATCAATCACAGGTTTTCCCTCTGAATAGTGGCTTGAAACGTTAAAATACGCATCGTTATAAGAATCAGCCGAGCGATAATAAATATACTCAAAACCAAGTTGCCGTGTCATATTACTAGGAAGACAAGACCAAGACTTCTCACTTTTGACATTAAACCACGGTTCAACCATGTGATCACGATCTGTATTGCACAAATAACCTAGTATCGAGCTGATGCTAACACGATCCTCCAGAGATATTTTCTCACCTTCCCTGAGCTTGACAACTTTTCCGTTTTCCAAAAGCTCATATTTTGTTAAGAGCCTTTTCAAAAACATGGATTGGCTATGACCCGAAACACTCACAGCCCCCCACGGCCCAAAAGAAGACAAAGCCAAAAGCACACACAAACTGGCCGGAATAATTTTCAGCGGTATGTAGGGAAGGCTTTTTGCTATAGCAATAATCAGGAACCAAAAGGCAGAAACGACCAGAACATAACGCTGCTCGGTAATGCCGTAGGCTCCAATGCGTTCCCATATCGCAAAAAAATGAAACCCTACGGGAACAAACAATGCTGGGAAAAAGATTTTGTAAAACAGGTTTAGTTGCGGTAACCCTTCCCCGGATTTATATAACGGCCAACCAATCAGATAAGTAATCACTCCACTTCCTACAAAACCGGTAATCATAACCGCAAGATGCCCGCTCGGCATTTCACCGGTCACTATAATTTTGATGAAATAAGCGTACAAGATCAGTAGATACAAAAAAACAATCGGCACCGATATCCAGTTCGCAATAAACCTCAATCCCGGCGGAATAATGCCTTCTTCTTTGGAAAACGTAAATCGCTTCGGCACGCGCGATAATGCATAGACCGGCCCTAAGATCGCTGAAGAAAATATCCCAATATCCGCATACAGTTTTTCATCAACATCGACACCAAACAGATGGTCAATCGCCGCTAAAGCCAGAGAAAGCCCGCAGGAAAAAAGAAACACTACTAGCATCGACAGCGCTACACCCAGCCATAATTTTCGATTAAACTGCCAAAACGACCAGTCATCCCCGCCAAACAGATATGGCGCAATAACTATGCCAAGCAATAAAGCTGGCAGAACGAGCAAATAATGAATCCAGTATAAAGACGAAAAAGCAAACAAAGCCACCAGAGCGGCAGCACCAACCATAGAGACCACAATATCCAGCGAAACCGGTGTTCTTCTGCTTTCCGATATAAGCTTGGTGATCCCAAACCACAGATACAAACTGCTTAAAGAAGCAGCACCGCGTCCAAGAGTTTCATCCTCCAGATCAATAATCTCATTAACATTGAGAATAGCTATAATAAAAAGACAAAATGCACAAAACACCGAAAAAGGAAAACGCCGAATTGTGTCTTTCAGAG
>JAGLKL010000206.1 GCA_023141075.1 Alphaproteobacteria bacterium | reverse complement strand
TAAATGCAAGTATTTTTTATAAAGAATGATCGATGAACTGGTGGCTGCCCGATAATTTTGAGAAAAAACGTCTAATGCTGGAAAAACGCGCAGAAGTTATAAAAGCTCTGCGGCGCTTTTTTGAGGCTCGGGATTTCACCGAAGTTCACACACCGGCTTTGCAAATATGCCCGGTTATGGATGCGCATATTCATGCGTTCAAGACAACGCTTTATGGTGTTGGGCGCTATGGTGTTGGGCAAAGTTCGGCTCAGGAAATGTATCTTCATACAAGCCCTGAATTTGATATGAAGAAGTTGTTAGCTACAGGGATAGAGCGAATTTATCAGATGTGCCCTGTTTATCGGAACAGAGAAGAGTCTTCCTTGCACGCACCTGAATTTATGCTTTTAGAGTGGTATCGCTCCGGCACGGATTATCACGCGCTTATGGAAGATTGTGAAACGCTCTTGAGTGAGATAGCGCAGGCGGTTGATATTACCCACTACCGTTATAAAGACATGTCATGTAATCCATACAATCCAATAGAGCGTATAAGTGTGACGGAGGCTTTCTCTCGTTACGCCGGGATTGATTTGCTTGCGTATTTAGAAGATAGGGATAGTTTTGCCGAAGCTGCCAAGGATATAGGTATACGCGTGATTGTTTCCGATAAGTGGGATGATATTTTCCATGCGGTTATGGCGGAAAAGATTGAGCCAAATCTGGGGCAGGGCGTTGCTACTATTCTTTATGACTATCCGGTCTCTATGGCCTCTTTGTCCCGCAGAAAGCCGGATGACCCTCGTTTTGCAGAGCGTTTTGAACTTTATGTATGTGGTGTAGAGTTAGCCAACGCGTTTTCCGAGCTTACTGATTCGGTAGAACAGCGTGCCAGATTTAAAGCTGAGATGGCTTTAAAGAAGGATTTATACGGCGAAGAATATCCGGCAGATGAAGAGTTTTTTGCGGCTTTGGATTATATGCCTGAAAGTGCAGGTAGTGCTCTTGGTGTGGAGCGGCTAATTATGCTTGCGACAAACGCCCAAGACATTAATGATGTTCTTTGGGCGCCTGTGCAAACGAAAGAGTGATTATTCATTGTAATCGTGTTTGTGCTCAATCTCTATATTACCGAGGATATTGGCTTTATCTCCAAGATATTTTGTGGCAGGAACGTTTCGTTTATTTTTCGGACAAGGTGTGCGTCCGGCATTTAGCGGATAAGAGGTGATAACGTATTTGCGCTCAGTGTCCATTATCACGCGCACGATGATGCCATCTTGCGTATCATGGGCAAACTTATTGCCGTTTTTGCGCTTACGCCATTCAAGATTATCATTGGCTGCGATTTTTTCGGTGACGTTGATGATTTTGTCCGTGTCCCAGCTTTCAGGAAAAATAGATTTACATGGCGTAGTTACAGTGTGGTAGTGTGCCCCCCCCTGTTTCATCGCCATAGAGAATATGAATTTTTACTTGCTTTGAGATGTGGGGTGTTGCCCACTCACTTTTACGGTTTCCCTCAGTTTTGTGCGTTTGTATAACTTCTGTGGAGCTTTGTGAGCTATCCGGTTCTTTAGCCATATCTCTTTTGTAGGACAACCCGAGAATCACCAAGCATAGGATTATAAACGTGTTGAGCACCACAAGCGGTGTTCCATATTTGGGATTATTATCTTGTTTGTATATTTTCTGTGAGGGGTTGTTTTCTTTAGGGTCTAAACCCATAGCTTTTATCCATTCTGCGCGAGAAAATTTTTGATAGCTTAGCCTATGCTTTATAGATATCCATGATCTTGTCTAGCAGCTTTAGGCCTTCTTTCTTCTCACGCTGGAAGGAGTTGCGGCCAATGATAGAGCCATTACCACCACCTGCTTTAATTGCTTTGGCATCTTCAAAGATAGCATCTTCGCCTTTTGCAGCACCGCCGGAGAAGACAACTATACGCCGACCGTTAAAGCAGGAACGAACCACTTCTTTAACTCGCGCAGTTGGTGTTGAGATATCAATGTTGTTTTCTTCGAAAACTTTTCTGGCTTCATCTTGCATGATGTGCTCGCCGGGAAGTTTAACTTTAACAATATGTGCACCAAGCATACAAACCAAGTGAGCGGAGTAAGCAATTACGTCCATGGCTGTTTGGCCTTCTTTTGTCACACCTTCACCGCGTGCATAAGCCCAAACCACGCTTGGAAGGCCACAATCTTTGGCTTCGCGGATCATGTCGCGTACTTCTTCCATCATTTCAAACTGGTTGTCAGAACCGGGATAAATTGTAAAACCAACAGCGCTACAGCCAAGCTCAAGAGCATCTTGAACGGAGCCTGTTACGGCCTGATTATAGTCTTGATTATTACTGGAGGCCAGAGAGTTGGAACTGTTATACTTCAGGATCGTAGGGACTTGTCCTGCGAAGGTGTCAGCGCCTGCCTGCAAAGAGCCAAGAGTCGCTGCATAGGCGTTAGTCCCTGCATCAATCGCAAGCTGATAATGATAATGTGGATCGTATCCTGCCGGGTTTTTTGCAAAAGATCTGGCAGGGCCGTG
>JAGLKL010000205.1 GCA_023141075.1 Alphaproteobacteria bacterium | reverse complement strand
CGTGGACGGCAAATGTGCGGACGCCTCAAGACTTTAATCCCGCGCCAAATGTTTAAAATAGCCATACAAGCCGCGATTGGCGGCAAGATTATCGCTCGTGAGAATGTTTCAGCTTTGCGCAAGGATGTGACCGCTAAATGTTACGGCGGCGATATCACCCGTAAGAAAAAGCTGCTCGAGAAGCAGAAAAAAGGGAAAGCCAAAATGCGCCAGTATGGGAATGTCGATATCCCTCAAAGCGCGTTCATCGCAGCTCTGAAGATGGGTGATGATTGATTTAATAACATCTACTAGCTTAATAGGCGAAAATATCCTATAAAAAAGCTTGACCTCGGTAGTATGCCAATGGCAGGGACATCCGAGGTCTTACAAATTCATTGTAACATAAAATAATTATAAATAATTATAAATAAACACACAGTCACACATAACATACATGTTATCTGAGATATTAATGTTCGCCTATACAACTGATATTATTAATAATTTAGAAAAATCCCTCTCTTGTGACCGTCTGAATACATATACACAAGAAACAAACCATAATAAAGAAAACGCTCTTAATCTTTATCTGTGGAACTCCGAAACAAGTGCAGCGTTTTATCCTCCATTACAATGTTTGGAAATAGCACTAAGGAACTCAATACATTATGAACTTTCCCAAATATACAGCGCCCAAGATTGGTATGACCATATCCAGTTAAACAACATAGGGCAAAGAAAAATAGACATAGCAAAAAATACTATTCGGCAACGCCGTTCAGCAATCGACCCACCGCACATGGTTGCAGAACTATCATTTGGATTTTGGTTGTCTCTTCTAAATAGACGCTATCATCAAAAACTGTGGATATCCGGCCTACATAAAGCATTCCCTCATGCTCACATGAAAAGATCTAAGATTCTTTACACTCTTAACCATTTACGCATTTTAAGAAATCGCATAGCACACCATGAACCTATATTTAAACGACATTTGGAACAAGATTACACAAGCATAATAACTTCGATTGGTTGGATTTGCCATGATACGGCCAGATGGACAAAGCACCATCATATTGTAGATAACATTCTATCCCGCAAACCATAATAATAATGGGGGATGATTGAGATACTCCTCTGAGCACACGAAGCACAGCACGGCTTTATTCGCCATTAAAGATAGATTTTGTGGATTGCTTCACTACGTTCGCAATGACAGTATGGACAAAGTAAAGCAAAAAACTCTGCGCATTGGAAATTACGAATGAATAACACCTTATATCGGAAAGAATCCAATATTCACAACCTGATTATTGCCATTCTCATCCCCCCTTTTCTTATATCTTCACCTTTCTGTTTTATTAGTGTACTGGATAAAAACGTTCCCTATATCGTAAGCACGCTATTGTTTTTTGTAGCTCTGGTCGTATACAGTTCATTAGCAATCCCTACATACAGATATGCTGTAAGAAATAATAAAAAAGCATTTCCCCTTTTTGCTTTAATCGGAACAATCGGAGGCATTGTTGCCGGGGCTATCTTTTTTTATATATTTGGAGGAGTCCATTATAAAGGCGATGAGATAGACGTTAATATGTTCCCGCTTGCCGGGGGATCTGTTGGCATGGTGGTCGGTTTTTCGTTTAGTTATTTTTTCTGGGCCTGTGCGATCAAAAAAGGGGTGCGATCTATTATTTTTAGTACGTTAATATTAGTCCTTTTTGTCTTTGTGCCTACACTCTATACATCGCTCAAGTAGATTAAGCCGCGCTAAAAGAGAGAAATATATATGTGTCAGCACCTTATTAATATATGGATTTGGAGCAATAGATTTGGTAGTTTTGCATCTATGAGATTCACCGCAAAATATCTACCCCTTTTATGTATCTGCCTTATTTTGGGCGGATGCGGGGCTACAGGCGAGCTGCTTGGCAATATCACAATGCTACCGGTCAGAGCCGTAGGAACGGTTGCACGTGCCGCTACATACAAAGACGACCCGGCTTCGCGGGCTGGAGATATAGCTATCTATAATATTGAAGAAGCCATCTCCCTTCATCAGATCAATTAGATCCTGACTCTAAGGCACTGATTTTAAGAGAGTGAAAAAAGAAGCCCCGGCTATCGGAGGGAGTGTATGTGGGGGAGAGATAGCCGAGGATGTCTGGATTTATAGGCCTAGTTTTTTGGTAAATCAACAATAATTAGTACTTTTTGTCACATTTTTTGCGTTTTCTTGCCACAATTTCTGCAAGCCATTGAAAACATTATAGACTCTAATTTAACCAGAGCACTTAAAAATCACAGCAAATGTGAATACATTCCTTTTTTTGCTGATTTTGTTTTATATAGCAACTTTGCTGATAACAAAATATTCCTTTTGTTCAGTTATTTCGAATCACTTCTGCTGTATTTTATTTTTAGCAATGGTTAAGAATAATTTCAAGCTTGACATAATCAACATCTCTTTGCTAGAATTATTCTAAAGTTATAAAAATATTTTGGGACGTGATTATGGTTATGAAAACAGAAGACGACGATTTACCGGAAACAGAGCCAGAAGACGGCG
>JAGLKL010000204.1 GCA_023141075.1 Alphaproteobacteria bacterium | reverse complement strand
CTCGAGAAATTTGATATAGCTTTGGCTGATACGATTGACGCTAATATTGAAGGTGATGGCTCTGTCTTAAATGGCCTAGATTTTTATCTTCCTGATATAGAAAGCGCCCAAACTGCACAATAATTTTTACTGAACACTATCGGCTGAAGGCTGGTTTTTCTGGCAAGCTCCCCTACCGCGAACGCTGAGAGGAAATGACAGGTTGAAAAGCGGTTCGTGTTGAAAGTGGTGAGGAATTTGGTATGGTAGAAAATAAAAAATGAAGGATTTATAATGAAAGATGAGTTTTTAAAGGATTTAATTGAAAATGGCTTTGATTTTCTGGAAAGAGCTATTCAGCAATTTAAGACTGAGCCTAAGTATTCAGTTATAAATTTTTGTGCTGCAATTGAACTTCTTTTAAAAGCGAGATTAATGCATGAACACTGGTCTCTTGTTATTGCGACTAAAAATCATCCAAATATTCAAGATTTTAAAAGCGGGAATTTTAAGTCTATAAATTTTAATGATTTAATTCCTAGGATTACATCGGTTTCAGGAGAAAAAATATCTCCTGAAATAGCCTCCTGTTTTAAGGAGTTAGCCAATCACCGTAACAAGATGATTCATTTTTTTCATGAAGCTCATGGAGGAAAAGGAAAAGAAAAACTTCTTGAAGAAATAGCTGTAGAACAGTGTAGCGGATGGTTTTTTCTTCGGCGACTATTAGAAAATTGGAGTGATATATTTGGAAATTATGATGAAAGGATTCAATCAATTAATTCTAGTATGAAAGGGCATGAAATTTATCTTGATACAATTTTTGAACAAATTAAGCCTGAAATTGAAAAAGATAAAGCTAAGGGCACAATTTTTGTTGCTTGCAAAAGATGCAAAAGAAACGCCAGTGAAGAATTTAAAAAAACAAATAATATATTTGAGTACAAATGTAGAGTTTGTCTGTTTTTAGATGAGCTAATTAAATTTTCTTGTTTGGAAGAAAGTTGCAACGGAGAGATAAAAATTGAGCCTGGTGATCCTGATGTAAAAGTTATTTGCTCTTCATGTGATTCTGTTATGGAGCGTCAAGATATAGCAAATTTACTTGAAACAAATGCTAGTCGTTATGAAGACTCTGTTCAAACAAACTGCGCCACATGCTGTAGCTTAGGTACAGTTGTTGAAAATGATGGTGGTTATTTCATTTGTACAGAATGCTTTTATTTTACAAAAAATGATATAGGCTACTGTGAATGGTGTAATGAAAATCAAATTGGCGGTGGTGATTTAGAACATAGTCGCTGGTCTGGTTGCGAATTTTGTGATGGGCAAGTTGGCCATATGAAGGATGATTAAGTGCTTTTGTGTTTACATAAAATTCTAAGCAGCCATAAAATTACCTTTAAAGCAAACGCTTATATTTCTGAACAATGTTCCACGGCACGACTTCGAGGCTGGAAAATGTTTCCAGATATTACCGATAAGCTGCACTCCCAACTTTAGATTCAGATGCGTACGAAAAATATAATTTCCCGTAACACCGTTGACTTTTTCCAGCCTCATAGCCTAGGGTCACATCTAATAACGTCACAGGAACACCAAAAATGCAAAAAAAACGAACAAAAACAAAAGCCAAAACCATTACAATCACCTTAAACGGCGATGTCATTAAATGCGACGGCAGCGGAATGAGTGTTACTGCTCTGCTGGAACGCGAAGGACTTGCCAAGAAAAAGGTTGCTGTTGCAATTAACGGTCAGTTCATCCCCCGCTCTGCATATGATGAGCACACGGTAAAAGACGAAGACGAGATTGATATCGTCGCCCCGATGCAAGGTGGGTAGCAAATATGAGCAATACATGGACAATCGGAAAAACCGAAATATCTTCGCGCCTGTTTTTAGGAACAGCGGGCTATCCTTCCCCGCACAAATTAGGGCAAAGCATAGAAGAAGCAAAGCCCGGCCTGATTACCGTTTCTTTGCGCCGGGAAAGTGCAGTGGGTAAGGGGCAGGATTTCTGGAACATTATCAAAGAATTTAACGTCCCTGTCCTGCCAAACACAGCCGGGTGTTACGGCATCGATGAAGCTATTACAACCGCACAAATGGCACGTGAAGTCTTTGAAACAAACCGCATCAAGCTGGAAATTTTGGGCGATGATTACACCCTCCAGCCCGATCCTTACGGCCTAGTAGAAGCCGCTGAAAAGCTCATCAAGATGGGTTTTGAAGTCTTTCCTTACATCACGGAAGATCTGGTTCTAGCCAAACGCCTAGTTGATCTGGGCTGTGACATTCTTATGCCATGGGGCGCACCTATCGGCTCTGGCCGCGGCCTGAACAACACATACGCCCTTCAGCAAATCCGCGCTCGTTTCCCTGATAAAACACTGGTCATAGATGCAGGAATCGGCGCACCATCTCATGCTGCAGCAACTATGGAAATGGGGTTTGACGCAGTTTTGCTTAATACAGCCGTCGCCAAGGCCGGCGATCCTCCGCTCATGGCCGGAGCTTTCGCCAAGAGCATCGAAGCCGGACGTGAGGCATATCTGGCCGAAATCATCACCC
>JAGLKL010000203.1 GCA_023141075.1 Alphaproteobacteria bacterium | reverse complement strand
CGCTTTTTATCATTGTTTAGGGAAACAATATGATGCGTGGCTGCAGTGAGTTGTTCCAGATAAGAGTCATCCACCAGACCCTCCATATCTTTAATGTAAGTTGTTGTCAGGGCTGCTTTGTCACGCGCAACCTTACGAAAAACAAAATCAGAGGCTTGAATACCGTTTGTTCCCTCATAAATCGGCAGGACGCGGGCATCACGATAATATTGCGCAGCGGCACTTTCTTCCATAAAGCCCATGCCGCCATGAACCTGAATTCCGATTGAGGCTACTTCAACAGCCATATCACTGCACCATGATTTGATAATGGGCGTAAGGTAGTCTGCGCGTGCTGCAGCTTGCTTATCCCCAGCGGCAGCCCGATCGAGTTCAAAGGCCGCACTATAAGCAATCATGCGTCCGGCCATAGTGCGTGCGTGCATGTCCATAAGCATGCGACGAACATCTGGGTGCTTTGCAATCATGGAAGGTTTGTCGCCCTCTTCATTAGACGCTTTGCCCTGCCTACGTTCATGCGCGTATGCATAGGCTTCCTGATAGGCGCGTTCGCAAAGTCCCACTCCTTGCAGGCCAACAGCTAGGCGGGCGTTTTGCATCATGGTAAACATGTATTTTAGCCCGACATTTTGCCGCCCCATCAGATAACCGGTGGCGTTATCAAAGCTCATGGTACATGTGGGCGATGCATGAATGCCTAGTTTATGCTCAAGTCGTATACACTTCACCCCGTTTGATTCTTCATTTTCCAATATTTTTGGTACGATAAACAAGGATATGCCTGCAGAGCCTTCCCGTGCGCCTTCTATACGAGCCAAAACCAGATGAATGATGTTATCGGTTAAGTCATGGTCTCCATATGTAATAAAAATCTTCTGGCCTGTAATTTTATATGTTCCGTCTTCCTGAGGAACCGCGCATGTGCTTATCCCACCCAAATCAGATCCTGCCTGCGGCTCGGTAATATTCATGGTGCCTGTCCATTCACCGGAAATCAGTTTTGGAAGATATGTGTCTTTTTGCTCTTGAGAGCCATGGGCAGTAATAGCCCCGACCGCGCTATGGTTAAGGATTGGACAGAGGCCAAAGGACATATTTGCCCCCTGCCACATTTCCTGCACCGGAAAAGCCAGCGCCCAAGGCAAGCCCTGCCCATCATATTCCGGGTCAAAAGAAAAAGCATTCCATCCGCCCTCACAGTAAGCAGCATAGGCTTCCTTGAAGCCCTTGGCGGTTTTCACCTGCCCACCTTCGAGGCATACACCTTGCGCATCACCGCTTAAATTTATGGAAGCGATTTGTTCTGAGGCTAGTTTTGCCGCTTCTTTCAAAATGGCCTCGCATGTGTCGCGATCAAGCTCTTCTTGCGAAAAACCCAGCACATCATGGAGAATAAACAGTACCTCTTTTACCGGCGGCGTAAACATAACCAATCATTCTTTCCTTCATTATTTGTGACATCTTTTCTCCTCAGAGATTTAAGTCCTTAGCACATAATAAGCAAGACTTTAGGTGATAAAACATTTCTGGCATAGTGCTTGCAGATATCTCAAGTAAGGGAAATTTTTACGTAATTGATTAGTACGAGTATGAGTTACACAGAAAGCATAAGCATATCAGGTGGAAATATGGTTTATTCGCGCCAAGAGGTTATTAATGCAATCTCTCAAGCCAGCCAAAGTTCCGGCGTGGATTTTTCATTCCTGCTTAACCAAGCCGCTGCGGAGAGTAACTTTGCCACTGATGCCAAGGCAAAGACCAGCTCGGCAACCGGTTTATACCAGTTTATCGATAGCACATGGTTGAGTATGGTTGAGCGTTATGGTGATGCGTATGGAATTGAAGTCAATGGAAAATCTAAGGAAGAGATTTTGGATATGCGCAACGATCCTAAAAAATCATCGTTTATGGCCGCTGCTTTTGCCTCGGAAAATGAAAAGTTTTTAAATAGTCACTGGGGCGGCAAAATTGGCGCAACGGAGCTGTATTTTGCACATTTCTTAGGAGCTGGCGGTGCTGCTTCCTTTTTGAGGGCACGCGATGAAAATCCATTGCAAACAGCGGCTGACTTGTTCCCTAAAGCTGCGCAGGCCAATCGAAATGTCTTTTATGACCCAAAGACCGGTAGAGCAAGTACCTTGCAAGAAGTCTATGCGTTTTTCGATAAGAAATTTAACGGCTCTGACGCACCCAGCAGTAAAACGCTATTTGCTGAAGCAAGCTGTCCGGTTCCTCCGTCTACGCCGATGAAAAAACTGGCAGCAATGGTCAGCAACGAGAATTGTACAAACAGCCTTTATTCCCCATCACACAGCCTTTCGGATAGTATTATCATGCAACGTGCTCAGGCTATGCGTGACGCTGCACGTTCGCGCTCAACATATGCGCGAGCGCTATATCACACCTCTGAAGAACAGAGCTTACTGGATAAGGCACGGAGCGAACGGTCTTCTGTTATTAAGAAAACCGATGTGCAGGATAATAAGGACTCTAACTTTGCTAAGAAAAACAGCCTGCACGTTGATACAGAACCTCTTTCCGGGCTGCTTGCAC
>JAGLKL010000202.1 GCA_023141075.1 Alphaproteobacteria bacterium | reverse complement strand
AAACATTTCAACAAAATCAGACCCGGAAATTGAGAAAAACGGCACATCGGCCTCTCCGGCCACTGCACGCGCAATCAGGGTTTTACCTGTACCCGGCGCACCAACAAGCAAAGCTCCTTTGGGAATGTGTCCTCCCAAACGCTGAAACTTCTGGGGATCCTTAAGAAAATCCACGATTTCCTCAAGATCCTGCTTGGCTTCTTCAATACCGGCAACATCATCGAAAGTTACATTGATCTGATCCTCACTAAGCATCTTAGCACGCGATTTGCCGAAGCCCATAGCACCACCCCCGCCCTTGCCGTTCATCTGACGCATAACAAACAGCCAAAAACCGATCAACAGCAATACCGGCGCAAAATTAAGCAAAATATAAAGCAGAGAAACTTCCGGTTGATCTGGCAATTCAGCTTTAATACGCACAGATGTCCCAACCAGACGATCAACCACATTCTCATATGGCGGAATATTAACAACAAATTTTCCGCCCTGACCGGAATACTCGCCATGAAGAACGTCGTTTTTAATAACGACTTCCTCAACACGCCCTGCTTTTGCTTGCGCCATAAAATCACTATAGCTCAGATCCTGCGCACTCGAGACATCAGACTGTTGAGCCTCTTTGGCAACATTCACAAACAACAGAACGGCAAATCCTATCGCCAGCCAAAAAACCAGATTTTTGTTGATGTTTTTCATCGTAAATCCTGTGTATCAATCTTTAAAGGCTACCATAGTAAAGTAGATTTCACCTTAAGAACAGAGATAAGGACTATTATTTTAACAAGTGTCTAAACCCTAAGGTTCCGGTGTCACGTGCTCATTCCGGCAAGAATCGTAGAATGAACGTGCTCTCCCCTCTAACGATGGAAAATCATACCGAGAGTTTTCCTCTTCCCATCTTTCCCGTGCAAATTCCATAGCATCGAACGCCATCGAAACTACCTCCCACCGGGGATTGTTCTGCGAGGTGCTATCATAAACCTTGTCTTTGTTTTGGAGGTGGCTTCTTACCACCGGCCACCGCTCTTGGAACAGTTTCCTAAAGGTACCTGTGTCTTTTTCTGAAAGACCAAGAAACATCACGCCTTTATTATCAAATTCGCAAATGAAGTGCGGAAGACAAGTTCGAATACTAACGCTCTCAAAAATCCTAGTCGCACGGCCTTGCTGTTTCTCATTAGTTATCGCGATTTTTTCGTTATCACAAAGAAAGTTTATAACCTTATTCTCTAATGCCGTTTGTTCTTCGTTTTTACTCATTACGTTTCTTCGAATATCAGGGTAAATAATATTTTTTAATTAAGGTTCCGGTGTCACATGCTCATCTTGGGAAATACCCACACCCCGGCAAGTATCGTAGTATGAACGTGCGTTCTCATCCTTTAATGATAAAAAATCATACTGAGAATTTTCCTCGTCCCATCCTTTCCGTACAGGCTCCAGAATACGCAACGCAATCGAAGCCGCTTCCGACCGGAGAGCGTTATGCTCAGAGTAATCCTTGTATTGTTGCCTTTGCACATCATCAAGTTCTGGAAGTAATCCTTCTCCTTTTAAAAAAGGGAGATGCGAATTGCCCGGCTCATCAAAAAAAGCAGGGCGTTCCGGTTTGGGAATTGCATCAAGAATATTGTCTCTTCTTTGGAGAGCGGTCTCTACCACCGGCCAGCGCTCTTGAAACAGACGCTTAAAGTCATCTGTGTCTTCTTCTGAAAAATCAAGAGACATCCTGCCTTCATTATCAAATTCCGCAGAGACGTACGGAAGACAGGTCTGAATGGCAACTTTCTTAAGAATCCTGTGCGCGTAGTCTTGCTGTTCCTCATCAGTTATCGCACTTTCTCCGCTTTCTTCGTTGTCACAAAGAAAGTTTATAACCTTATTGTATGATGCCGTGTTATTGTATGATGTCAAATTGTATGATGCCATACTGTATGATGGCGTTTGTTCTTCATCTTTGCTCATTATGCTTTTCCTATCACTGAGAGTATCAGGACAGATAATACGTTGGCGTTCATAATTATGTCAAGCATTTTGGGCGTTTTTCCAGCGACAACACAATCTCGCCGGACTTGTCCTTACGCTCAAATATAATTCCATTTAACGTTCGTTTGCGAAATGGTTCCGGTTGTATTAAATCTTCACATAAATTCTCAATGCGCTCAAGTCTGGGGCCATATCCCCAACTTTCTCCCTTTAACGCTTCCATCGCTTTTAGGATGATGCGAATAACAATCTCTAATGGGAAGTCTCCCAAAAATCGTTGTTCCAATACGATTGTTTTCGTATTACAGGCTTTTATAGACTTTTTATATTCTATATCAGATACATATTCGAGTGCATCACGAGCCCTTTTTAAGCGTTTTGCTGTCATGTAGAGCCTTTTAGGGCTTAATCCCTCTTTTGACAACACATCCATGGATTGTCGCAAACGTACACGCGCAAAAGCCTCATCTTTATTCGATGGATCCTCAATATATGAAATTGAGTACTCACGAACAAACTCCAATATATTCGATTTTTGCTCCCCTAACAGTGGGCGGCACAAGATAAATTTACGACCATTATGAAACGTTTCGCTCATCTCCGGCAT
>JAGLKL010000201.1 GCA_023141075.1 Alphaproteobacteria bacterium | reverse complement strand
CTAATTATCTGGGACAGCCCCAAAGATTATTGTCTTACTTGCTGTGGCTACCGAGTGGAATACATTCTATTTACTGGTTTATAGCATGGTCACAGACCTGCCTTCAGATATTGCAGGTCAACTCATGCTCGGCGTCTCAAGCACCATGTCTTCTGCAGCAGCCTCAGACGAACTTTCCGCGAACACTGCTTTATCTGGATTCTATGATCGTTCCATGAAAATTTCTGCAAAGCTTTTACAAGGCGCAGGATGGAATAATTTTGGTCTTTATTTTTATGCTTCTGCTATTTGGATTGGTGCCATTGCCTTTACCGGCTATGCCGCCATGCTAGTCATACTGGCCAAAATTGCTGTGGCCTTGTTACTAGCTGTTGGCCCGGTTTTTATACTTTTATTGATTTTTTCTAATACAAAAAACCTTTTTGAAGGCTGGCTAAGAACCCTTTTCAATTACGCGATAATACCAATCTTTGTTTACGCATTACTAGCTCTCCTGCTGACATTGGCGGAAACCCCTCTCAAAGCAATGGAAAATAATATTGGTGCGGACAGCCCGGTTATAACTTACATCGCGCCCTTCCTGTTTGTTTCCTTCGTCTCTGTCATGCTACTAGCACAAATAATGAATATTGCCGCGTCCATTACTGGCGGGCTATCCCTTTCCACTCTAGGAACTGGAATGTGGCTTACGCGCACAGCCAGAAGATCTCCACGTTCCGCAATAAAAGCCAGTGTTTGGGGAGCAAATGCTGCAAAACATCCAGCAAAAACCGTGAACGCAACAAAACAACGTATTGGGCAAAAAATTCAAAAAATCCGGGGGTTTTAAGAACAAATGAATATCGAGCAAGACAGAGCCGAATATTACAATAGAGCCTCAACATGGGATCAGGAGATTATTGCAAATGCCCTTCACTCACGTAACCGCGCATGGCTTGTTGCTGGCGCGAGCATGGCTATTTCTATTTATCTCTTTTAGCCCTGCTTTTTCTTCTGCCCCTAAAAACTTTTGAGCCATATGTCGTTACCGTGGACAAAAACACGGGATATTTAGAAGTTGCAAAAGGGCTAAATAGCGGAACGCTCAGCGAAGATGAAGCTGTAACGGAAAGTCATCTGGTCAGATATGTATCCTTAAGAGAACAATATAACCCAGCTATACTCAAAGAAAACTATGAAATAACAGCCCTGATGTCTGGGAAAGATGCATTGAACGAATTGCAGCACCTTTGGTCTGCCCAAAACCCCAATAACCCAAGTATAAAACTCGGAGAAAATACATCTGTAGACATAAAAATCAAGTCAGTTTCTTTTTTGAATAACAAAACAGCCTCTATTCGTTTCCTCAAAGAAGCGCATGATAAGACCCTCCTAAAAATTAGTCATTGGAACGCCATTTTACAGTTCCAGTATTCCCAAAAACCCATGCGAATGGCTGATAGATTTTCTAATCCCTTGGGCTTCCAAGTGATTAGCTACCGCGTAAACCCAGAAAGTTTAGAGAGAGTAAAATGATAAAGAAGTACTTGTTTAAAAGATACTTGTTAAGCGGCATATTAATTATTGCATTTACCACCATCCCCGCTTATGCAGGGAAAAATCCGAGGGGTACCCTTTCTGATGCGCGAGTAAAAACACTTACATACTCTGATAATGAGGTGTATGCCTTGCGCGGTCATTATGGTTTTTCAATGGTAATCGAGTTTTCTTCCAAAGAGCGCATAGAAAGTATCTCTATTGGTGACTCGCTAGCTTGGCAGGTCGTTAAGCCAAGCCGTCCCAACATCATGTTTATCAAACCTCTGGAAGAAAATGCGCAAACAAATATGAGCGTCATAACGACTAAAAGAATTTACACCTTCGCACTTTCGGCGAAAAAAGCAACGTCTCAAGAGTCAAATGACTTAACCTTCCGCTTGAAATTCAAATATCCTGAAGAAACCGCCGCGCAGCTTGCTTACATAGGAGAAACATCATCCGCAAACTATAATCCTTTGGAAAATGTAAGCGCTGCAGACTTGAATTTTGATTACAGCTATTCCGGCTCAAAGCGCTTAAGGCCTGTTCGCGCCTTTGATGATGGTACTTTTACGTACCTGCAATTTGAACAATTTGACACGCTTCCTGCTGTTTTTGCTGTTGATAGCAAGAAGAATGAGCGCCTTGTTAATTTTAATGTTCAAGGAAAGTACCTCGTCATTTCAGGCACAAATGCACGCTTCATACTCAGAGACGGCGATACTACCTCCCGCGTTTTTAATGAGACTTATCCTAAAAACGACGAAGTGGTCAAAAAACCTCGCCCGGTCGCCCAAATCAAAGAAAAAAAAGCCCGGCTTGTTAATGGTGTTCCGCTTCCAGAGATTAAACCCCGCCACAATCCCTTGTTTTCTAGGCTGGCCAGCTTATTTTCCTCCGATAGCAAAATCGACTACAAACCTGCCAGTTCATTAAACTTAAATGATTAGGATCGCTTATGAATGAAGACACAAACAAAAGTGCCGATTCTAATGATGCCCCGAAGATTGAGGGTGACAGGGATATTCCTCTTGTTGCACAAAATACGGATTACTCGAAATTAGGGATGATAGCTTTTC
>JAGLKL010000200.1 GCA_023141075.1 Alphaproteobacteria bacterium | reverse complement strand
TTTGTAGATAATGGTTTAAAAATGAGCGTTATAGGTGACGATATGTATCGTATCGATGAAATAACTAAGGGCTGGAAGCATTTTTAAGAAGACGTACGATTAAAATTATGGTGTACGTGTTTCTTGGGTTTTTGATTTTATTTAAGATGATTCGTTTGTGCTCTAGGTGTTATCCGGTGCTTTTTCGAATCAAATGGCCAAAATTGGGTGCTTGTAGTTGTTTCTTGCTATTGGATGGTGTAAGGGATAATAAGGATTTGTATCAAAAGATCGGCATATAATTTTAGGTCGGAGACTAATTTAAAACATAAGAGAGATGAGATATGACTCAAATCGTTGTCCCCACACTTGGTGAATCTGTCAAAGAAGCAACTATAGCGAAATGGCTGAAAAATGTTGGTGAGGCAGTGAAAGCAGATGAGCCAATAGTTGAACTGGAAACAGATAAGGTCACGTTGGAAGTGAATGCTCCGGCTGATGGTGTGATTACAAGCGTTTTTATGGCTGATGGGGATAAGGTCAAGGTTGGGGCTGTGATCGGTGAAATGGAAGAAGGCGCTGAGGCGCTGGCCGGTTCGGTGGTGACTGGAAATACTGAAAGTAAAGTCGCTGCGGCTCCGGCGAGGGCGTCAGTAGAGACAAAGATAAGTGATGAGCCGAAGACATCTCCCGCAGTGCGTAAGCTATTGGCAGATAATAATTTATTGGCCTCTCAGGTTCCGGTTAGCGGCAAGAGCGGTCGTTTGACCAAAGGGGATGTCGAAAAATATCTGGCTTCGGCTCCAAGTGCTATGCGCGCAGATGCCGGTATAGCACCGCCAATTTCGGAGCCTGTATCTGCTCAGTCATCACATGAACCGCGTGAAGAGCGCGTAAAAATGTCAAAGCTTCGTCAGGTCATTGCCAAACGTATGAAAGATTCTCAGGATAGCGCGGCTGTGCTGACCACTTTTAATGAAGTGGATATGGGGCCGGTGATAGAGCTTCGTAATGAATATCAGGATATTTTTGAGGAAAAACACGGCATCAGACTAGGCTTTATGTCCTTTTTTGTTAAGGCAGTCGTTCAGGCTTTAAAAGAATTCCCTTCTATCAATGCGCAGATTGACGGTGAGGATGTAATCTTTAAGAACTATTATAATATCTGTGTTGCTGTTTCTACGCCGCAGGGGATAATTGTGCCGGTGATCCGGGAGGCTGATACATTGAGCATGGCCGAGATCGAAAGCAGGATTGTCGATTTCCGTGAGCGTGCACTTGAAGGACAGCTGGCTATGGATGAAATGGAGGGTGGTTCTTACACGATTACCAATGGCGGCGTATTCGGGTCGCTGATGTCCACGCAACTTCTAAATACGCCGCAATCAGGGATATTAGCGATGCATGTGATACAAAATCGTCCTGTGGTGATGGAAGATGGTTCTATTGAAGCGCGGCCTATGATGTATCTTGCTCAATCTTACGATCACCGCATAGTTGATGGCCGTGAGGCGGTCAGTTCTTTGATACGAATAAAACAGATTCTTGAAGATCCTTGCCGTATGGTGCTGGACGTTTAGAGTTGCGGTGTCTTTTTAGGTGATCTCCATTATATTATGATTGCGGATTTGTTTGAGGGCTGTCAGTCCCCATTTGTCGCGACACTTGTCCGGGTTGCCTATCGTTATGGAGGTGAAGCCATATCCAATCATATTGACAAACTCGCGGGCGGTCGGGGTTTGGCTGATGTATAGATGTTTGTCATTTATCCGCAGGTTGTAATAAGCACATTGTGCCAAAAGCCGGTTAAATGGCTGGAGCATGGGTTCGTACTTATTTTGAACATTGCTGATCCGGCGGATGTCGTCTTGCGTCAGAGCCACTGTGTTGTGAGCACGTGCGGTCAGGAGATGGGCATTTCCTTCTTTATCACTGGCAATGCAGGCGATAAAAGGAATGGCGGGGGCTTTGTTGTCTAATTCTTTGATGTATTCACGGAATAGAGTTTGAGAGAAATCAGGGATACTTTGGCAGGACGATTCTGCGAAAACCAAATCATTATCGCGTGGCATGGAATCCAGCAGAGTTGATATATTTTGCCCGGAAATATCTATTTCGTGAACACCTATTCCGGCACATTTGAATATGAGAAGTGACACTTGTTCGAAGAATGGTCTCATTTTTTCCCCTAAAGGCGTTTCATATGTGCGGGTGTCAATATAAACAGTGGCTATACCGGCTTCGGCCATGGTCTTGGCACAATTAGGACAGGGCAGGTCTGTGACATATATTTCTGCCTGATTGGTTGATATCGGAGTTTTAATAAGGGCTGCTACTTCGGCGTGAATTGTAGCGCTCGCATTGCCGAGTTTTTTGTTTTTGCCGATTGTGTCGGCAAGAGGGGCGGGCCAATAGTTGAAACAAAGCTGATTATTTTGGGAAACAGGAGAGATGTTTTTTTCCGGAAAAGAGAGATATGCCCCGACTTTGTGGGTTGGGTGCGGGCTTTTTTCTTTTGCAGCTCCGGCGCGAGCCATGTTCTTGAAAAGGTTCTTGTTCATGGAGTAATATAGTAGTTCTACTTAAGAATAATACATTTTGCTTGATGAATTTTCTTGATTATCTTCG